>NZ_JBKOOL010000045.1:0-35159 GCF_046764065.1 Nocardia sp. NPDC002869 | reverse complement strand
CTTCTCCTAACTATACTTTTTTTCCCCCCGCCCTGTTTTTCCGGGGGGGGTTTTTGGGGGGGCCCCGGCGCGGGGGGGCGCCCCCCCCCGGCGCCCCCCCCCCCCCCCCCGACGGTGTCTGCTATTCGGTGCCGTCCGGCGGAACTTCGGGCAAGCCTTCGCTCGCGCGCAGTTTTTCCGCCATGGAGGTGAGCAGGTTCTGCGACTCCTCCGACAGGTCGAAGGCCCGGCTGGACAGCCGCCGCAGACCGTAACCCTGTAGCTGCGATAGGAGTTCCAGGTCGTGGTCGATCTTCGCGGCGTAGATGTCGTTGAAGAAGTAGTCGGGCTTCACCTTGAAGAACTTCGCCAGCGCCGCAACCGTCTCATCGGAAGGATTCGTACGCTGGCCCGACCGTAACTGCGACAGATACGGTTTGGAGATCGGATGACCGGATGCCGTCAGGGCGGCCGCTACCTCTGCATTGGTATGCGGCTTTCGCCCCGGGGGATGCACGGTTTCGAACAGCTTGTTCAGCCGCGCCGCGAAATCAGCCATTGTGAGCCGCCCAATTCCCTTCACTGTACTAACAGACGTTATCTCGGATACCTATCATTGATATTAGCGGCTCAGTAACTGAAAACCTACGCCTGAATCAGGATTTCCTTGAAGCTTCCAGGCGCATATCAGGGGGAGTGGACCGTGGTACCGCGTTTGCGGGTTGCCCGGACCGGACTTGTGGACCTCTGATACGGCCGGGTAGCCGCCCGTCGCGGGGGTCTTCCCGGGCGGGCGGCCAGTAGCCTCTGGGTAGCTGGTATCCCTTCCGGAGCTGCGCCGAAGTCATTGTGTGGCGTACGACACGTCTACCGAAAACTGAGATGAACGTTCAACCTACCGGCTGAATTTTGTGAAGGACACTGGGTCCGTACGGGTCCGACTGTGGGCCGTACGGGCCGATGTCCTGTCGCGATAGGGAATTGGAGGCGCCGCTACAGGCGTTCGATGATCGTTCCTGTCGCGAGTGCGCCACCGGCGCACATGAGAACCATTGCGACGTTCCGGTCGGAGCGTTCGAGTTCATGCAGGGCCGTGGTGATCAAACGGGACCCGGTGGAGCCGACAGGATGGCCGAGGGCGATCGCGCCACCGTTCACATTCACCCGGTCGAAATCGGGCTTGTGCACCTGGGCCCAGGACAATGCTACGGAAGCGAACGCCTCATTGATCTCGAACAGGTCGATATCGCCGATGCTCATACCCGACCGCTCGAGCAGCCGTTCGCACGCCTGGACCGGGCCGTCGAGGTGGAACTCGGGTTCGGAACCGACCAGGCACTGGGTCACCACCCGGGCCCGGGGCCGCAGACCTTCACGCTCGGCGGCCTTCTCGTCCATCAGCAGTACTGCCGCCGCCCCGTCGGAGATCTGTGAAGACGTTCCGGCGGTGTGGATTCCGCCCTCCAGTACCGGCTTCAGCTCGGCGAGACTCTCCGCCGAGGTCTCCCGCAGGCCCTGATCTCGGCTCACCTCCTGCTTTTCCCCGGTCGGGTTGCCCTCCTTGTCGATCACCGGCGCGGTGATGGTGAGCACCTCGCGGTCGAACCGGCCCTCCGCCCAGGCCTGTGCGGCCAGGCGCTGGGACCGCACGCCGAGCGCGTCCACGTCCTCGCGAGTGATACCGCGCCGCTTGGCGATTCGCTCTGCGGCCTCGAACTGGTTGGGCATATCGATATCCCAGGAGGCCGGCCGGCGCGGGCCCGCCTGGTCTCCGACATTGGCGCCCAGCGGCACCTGGCTCATCGCCTCCACGCCGCAGGCGACACCGATGTCGATGGCGTCGGCGGCGATCAGGCCGGCGACGAGATGGTTGGCCTGCTGGGCCGAACCGCACTGCGCGTCGATGGTCGTGGCGCCCACCTGCCAGGGCAGGCCGGCCGCGAGCCAGGCCGTGCGGGTGATGTTGTTGGACTGTGCGCCGGCCTGGGTGACGCAGCCGCCGATGATCTGTTCGACCTTGGCGGGGTCGAGGTGGGCGTGATCGAGCAGCCCGCGCTGGGCGAGGCCGAGGATCTCGGCGGCGTGCAGCCCGGACAGCCGGCCGTTGCGTTTGCCGATGGGGGTGCGAGCTGCCTCGACGATAACGGGTGTGCCCATCATGAACCTTTCGTTTCGGACATAAAACTGTAACGTGTTCCGCACGCGGCACGAGGCTCGATCAGTCCGCTTTCTTTCCTCGTTCTCCCGCCTGTGCTTCAATGATTGTAGAACGTGTTTCAGTTTGTCGAAGGAGACATCTGGTGGTGGATACGCGTATGGCCCGGCCGAACCTGCCGGACGGGTTCGACGTCACGGACCCCGACATGTACGTGCAGCGGATGCCGGTCGAGGAGTTCGCCGAACTCCGGCGTACCGCACCGATCTGGTGGCAGGAGAAGTCGCCGGAAGTGGGCGGATTCCACGACGACGGCTTCTGGGTCGTCAGCAAACACGCCGACGTCAAGGAGGTGTCGCGGCGCAGTGATGTGTTCTCGACCTTCGAGAACACGGCGCTGCCGCGTTTCAACGACGATATCGAGCGGGAGCAGATCGAACTGCAGCGTTTCATCCTGCTGAACATGGATCCGCCCGAGCACACCCGGATGCGCAAGATCATCTCGCGCGGGTTCACCCCCCGCGCGATCAACTCGCTGCGTGAAGAGCTGTCCAAGCGCACCGAGGCCATCGTCAAGGCCGCTGCCGAGGCCGGGTCCGGTGATTTCGTCACCCAGATCGCCTGCGAACTGCCCCTGCAGGCGATCGCCGAACTCATCGGTGTCCCGCAGGAGGACCGGATGAAGGTGTTCACCTGGTCCAATGAGATGACCGGCTACGACGATCCCGAGATCGACGTGGACCCGGTGCAGGCCTCCACTGAACTGCTCGGATACGCCTACGCGATGGCCGAGGCCCGTAAGGCCTGTCCGGCCGACGATATCGTCACCACCCTGGTCGAAGCCGATATCGACGGTGAATCCCTCAAGTCGGAGGAATTCGGCTTCTTCGTCATGCTGCTGGCCGTCGCGGGTAACGAGACCACCCGCAACGCCATCACCCACGGCATGATCGCCTTCCTGGAGAACCCGGATCAGTGGGAGCTCTACAAGAAGGAACGCCCCAAGACCGCGGCCGACGAGATCATCCGCTGGGCCAGCCCCATCACCACCTTCCAGCGCACCGCGCTCGAGGACACCGAACTGAACGGCGTCCAGATCAAGAAGGGCCAGCGGGTCCTGATGGTCTACCGGTCGGCGAATTTCGACGAGGACGTCTTCGAGAACCCGATGAAGTTCGACATCATGCGCGAGGACAATCAACATGTGGCGTTCGGCGGTACCGGCGCGCACTACTGCATCGGCGCCAACCTGGCCAAACTGGAGATCGACCTGATCTTCAACGCGATCGCCGACCATATGCCCGACATCACCAAGCTGGGCGACCCGAAGCGGCTGCGGTCGGGGTGGCTGAACGGCGTCAAGGAGTTTCAGGTGGACTACAAGACCTGCCCGGTCACCGGTAAGACCGGAAGCTGACGCTCGCGACCGATCGCTGTTCCGGCCCCGCGTGACCACGGTCCGCGGGGCCGGACTCTTTCGGGCGTCCCCGGCGAATTCTTGCCAGGTCGTCGGCCGGTCATCGGCGACGACGGGTTCCTCCGGGCCGACGTCGCGGTTTTTCGTCGTCCCGCTGCTCTGGGGCAAAACTGAAGGATTCTGCCCCGCACACCCGGTGGTGTGCGGGGCAGGACCGTACTGCGGAAGCGGCCGCGCCGGGAGGGAAACCGGCCGGCCGCCGCTCAGGTGGCCGGTGCGGCCGTCGCCATGGCCCGATCGATCTCCCAGAACGCGCGCAGCGCGAGGATCTTGCCGGCTTCGTCGACCTTGTAGGTGAACACGCCCTCGGCATCGATGCGGTGGCCCCCGACAACGCTGCGGATGATGCCGGTGAACGCGACCTCGGCACCGCAGGCGAACGAATCACCGAACAGGAATTCGATGGAATCCGTCGCGGCGATCGCTTTGTCCCAGAACGCCCCGATGGCCTCCGGGCCACGGTGGCCCTTGCCTTCGGGGTCGAAACCGGACGGGCCGATGGGGTCCTCCACGATGCCGTCCGGAGCGAACAGCGCGAGCCAGGCGTCCTTGTCCCGGGCACGCACTGCGGCTTGGGAGGCGAGCCCGGCCGCGCGGGCGGGATGTTCCTCGCTGCTCATCGGTTCCTCTCGACAAGCCGGTGTGCCACCACTTCCGTGGCGGCACACGCGGAAGTCAGTTGATCGGGTTCTGGATGTACTCTTCGGCGAATTCGCGCAGCGCGTCCTTCTTGGCCTCGAGCTCACCGTCGAAGCCGATACCCGCTGCCAGCCAGGGGATCACGATCGCATCGGTGACCCCGGCGTCGTACTGATCCTGGTAGCCGTCGCGGCCGAACTTGTCGATGCAGACCGCCTGGATCTCGAACGGCACCTCGGCCCGCCCGTATTCGGCGCGGAGTTCACCGAGCCGGGCGATGGTGGTCTGCAGATCGTCGAACTTCATCATGGCCGAGGTCCAGCCGTCCCCGACCTTCGCGGCGCGGCGCAGTGCCACATCGGTATGGCCGCCGATGTAGAACGGGACCGGTTCGCTCGGTGCGGGACTCATCTGCAGTTCGTCGAAATCGAAGAACTCACCGTGATACTCGACCATGCCACCCGCGAGGACTTTCTTGATGACCTCGATCATCTCGTCCACGCGGGCGCCGCGGCGCGCGTAGGGCACCCCGCACCATTCGAATTCCTCCGGCGCCCAGCCGATGCCCACCCCGAACCCGAACCGGTTACCGGACAGATTCGCCACCGACCCGACCTGGCGGGCGAGCAGCAGCGGATTGCGGGACCCGAGTTTGAGCACATTGGTGTAGAAGCGCAGCCGGGTGGTCACCGCGGCCATGGCGGTCGCGGCGATGAGCGGATCCACCCACGGTGTGTCCGGACCCCAGAAGCGGCTGCCGTCCGGGGTGTAGGGATACTTCGCCGCCTGGGATTTCATGTAGAACAGCGAATCCGGCAGGGCGATCGAGGTGAACCCGACCTCCTCGGCGGTCCGCGCGAGCGCAGGCAGCTGGTCCAGCGGGCTCAGCGCGACCCCGAGGCTGAACTTCAGCGTCATCGGCGTTCCGATCCCACGACCCACATGGAGAAGTACTGCGAGCCGCCGCCGTAGGCGTGACCCAGCGCCTTGCGGGCATTGTCGACCTGATAGTCACCGGCCCGGCCCATGACCTGTTTGGCGGCCTCGGCGAACCGGATCATGCCGGAGGCCCCGATCGGGTTCGAGGAGAGCACCCCGCCGGACGGGTTCACCGGCAGCGCGCCGCCGATCTCGGTTTCGCCTTTGTCGGTGAGCTTCCAGCCGTCACCGGGGGCGGCGAAACCGAGGTTCTCCAGCCACATCGGTTCGAACCAGGAGAAGGGGACGTAGATCTCGGCGGCGTCGATCTCGGCCAGCGGATCGGTGATCCCGGCCTGCGCCCACAGGGCCTTCGCGGCTTCCTGGCCGGCCTGCGGGTTCACCTGGTCACGGCCGGCGTAGGCCAGCGGCTCGGTGCGCATGGCGGTGGCGTGGATCCAGCCGACCTTCTTCCCGGACGCCTCCACCGCGGCCGCCGACTTCTCACCGCCGATGACCACGGCGCAGGCGCCGTCGGAGGAGGGGCAGGTCTCGTCGAAGCGGATGGGGTCCCACAGCATCTGCGAGGCCAGCACCTCTTCGGCGGTCTTGTCGCCCTGCTTGAGATGGGCGTGCGGGTTCTTGGCCCCGTTGCGCCGGTCCTTGGCCGCCACTGTCGCGCCGATGTGCAGGGGCGCGTTCGAGCGGCGGATATAGGACCGCACATGCGGGGCGAAATAACCGCCGGCACCCGCACCCACCGGCATGGTGAAGGGAACCGGAATCGACAACGCCCACATGGCATTCGACTCCGACTGCTTCTCCCAGGCGATGGCGAGCACCTTCTCGTGCACACCGCCCTGCACCATACTGGCGGCCACACAGGCGGTGGAACCGCCGACCGAGCCCGCGGTGTGCACGCGTAACAGCGGTTTCCCGGGGGCACCCAGCGCGTCGGCCAGGTACAGCTCGGGCATCATCATGCCCTCGAACATGTCCGGCGCCTTGCCGATGACGATGGCGTCGATATCGGCCATGGTCAGGTCGGCGTCGGCCAGCGCCCGGTCGATCGCCTCCCGGCACATCCCGGCCATCGAGACATCGCTGCGCTTGGCGACGTGATGGGTCTGTCCGGTGCCCAGCACCGCGGCGGGGAAACTCATCGGCCGGCCTCCGAATTCAAAACGGTCACAAGGTTCTGCTGCAGGGCCGGGCCGCTGGTGGCATGTGCCAGGGTGCGGCCCGCGGTGCCCGCCATGATGGGCAGCGCGGCGTAGCCGATGCGCTCCAGCCCGGTGGCGAACATGGGATTGCCGGCCAGCGCGCCGCCGGACGGGTTGATCTTCGTCTCCGGCTTCAGACCGAGCGCCTCGGTCAGGATGAGCTGCTGGTGGCTGAACGGCGCGTGCAGCTCGGCGACGTCGATACCGCTGGTGTCGCCGGTGGTCACCGCCTGTCCCGCGGCGGCGGCCGACGGCGAGGTGGTCAGGTCACGGGCGCCCAGCACACTGGAATCGATCCGGTGCGCCATCCCGGTGATCCAGGCGGGACGCTCGGTCAGCTCACGGGCACGGTCGCCGACCGCCAGCACGATGGCCGCGGCGCCGTCGGTGACGGGCGCGCAGTCGTGTTCCCGGAGCGGGTCGGCGACATAGGGACCGGCGAGCAGATCGTCGATCGACTTCCCGTCGACGGTGTGGGCGGCCGAGACCGCGGCCATATCGCGCTCGGTCCAGCGGCCGGCGTCCAAGCCCGCCCGGGCCTGCAGCCCGGCGATGGCCAGCGAATCCGGCCACAGGGGCGTGACCAGGTAGGGGTCGAGCTGGGTGGACAGCACCTGGCGCAGGGTGCTCGCGGAAGATTTCCCGAAGCCGTAGACCAGCGCGGTCTGTACCTGGCCGGTGCGCAGTTTCACCCAGGCTTCGTACAGAGCCCAGGCGGCGTCCATCTCCACATGGGATTCGTTGATCGGCGGTACGGCGCCGATCGAATCGATGGCGGAGATGAACGAGAAGGATCGCCCGGCCAGGTAGTCCGACGATCCGGAGCACCAGAAGTCGATATCGGATTTGGTGATGCCCAGCTGGTGGTAGAGCTGCTGGAAGCAGGGCACCAGCATCTCCACCCCGTTGGTGGTGCCGTAGGTCTCCGACACATGCGGTGCGTGCGCGAAGCCGACGACGGCGATCTCGGTGGCGTTGTCGATGGAACGCTCGGTGATGGTCACGCGGGGAGCCCTCTCACAGGTGATGCTTGTAGGTGTCGTAATCGGCATCCGGCTCGCCGGTCGGCTCGAAGTGGCTGATATTGGCCATGGTGTAGTCCCACTCCTCGCGCGGCTTCCAGACCACCTTGACCCGCATACCCATCCGCACCTCGCTCGCGTCGCAGCCGAGCACGAGGTGCAGGAAAGGGATATCCGCGCCGTCGAGCAGGACATACGCCGCCACATACGGTGGTTTGATCCGCTGCCCGAGGAACGGCACGTTCACGATGCAGAAAGTGGTGACCGTAGCGGTCTCGGCCAGTTCGACCGTTTCCGCGGTGGACCGGCCGTCCATGGGGTCCACGCCGCGCGGCGGGAAGTACACCTTGCTGTTCGCATCGGCCCGTGCGCCGATGAGTTTGCCCTCTTTCAGTCCGCGCAGGAAGGTGCTCTCCTCAGGGGAGGCGGTGTGCTTGTAGTCCATCCCGATCGGTGTGGTGATGATGGTGACCGGGTCGGCATCCGAGGCCGGCGCCGGCTCCGCCGTGGGGGTCTCACCGGGCTCGAAACAGACGATGTCGTGGATGGTGCCGGTGAGTTCGCCGGCCCAGCGGGCCGTCACCCGCAGGCCGGTGCCGATCTCTTCCGGACTCGCGACATCGACGGCGTGCAGCAGTGCGGTGTCGGCGCCGTCGAGCTGGATCAACGCGTAGGCGAACGGCCGGTCGAAGGGCTGCCCGGGCAGCGGGTCGCGGACCCAGGTCCAGGACTTCACCGTCCCGGTGGCGGCGACCTCGACGAACTCCGACAGCGGTTCGGCGGTCACCGGGTCGAATTCGGCCGGTGGTACGAGCACCCGGCCGTCCGAACCCCTGATACCGAAGACGCGTCGCTCGCGCAGGCCGGTAAGGAACTTGCCGATGATTGGTCCCACGGAGCGCGTGTAGTCGAACTCCATCCGCAGGGGCGCACTGAGCACATCGCTCGGTTTCAGTCCCGGCGGGCGTTCCTGCGTAATTACCGTGGGTGCAGTATTCCCCTGATTCACGATATCGAGTAGAACAGGTTCTTATTCTACTGGCAAGCAGTAGGCCGGAAGGGGTCGGATATGAAGTTCGGATTGCAACTCGGGTACTGGAGCGCGGGGCCGCCGGAACATGCCGCCGAGGTCGTCGTGGCGGCCGAGGAGACCGGGTTCGACGCGGTGTTCGCCGCCGAGTCCTGGGGATCGGATGCCTTCACCCCGCTGGCCTGGTGGGGTTCGGCGACCGAGCGGGTGCGACTGGGGACCTCGGTGGTGCAGCTGTCGGCCCGGACCCCCACCGCCACCGCCATGCACGCGCTCACCCTCGATCATCTCAGCGGCGGGCGGGCGATCCTCGGCCTCGGCGTCTCCGGCCCGCAGGTGGTGGAGGGCTGGTACGGGCAGCCGTTCGCCAAACCGTTGCAGCGGACCCGCGAATACGTCGATATCGTGCGCAAGGTGCTGGCCCGGCAGGGCCCGGTGACCAACGACGGACCGAACTATCCGCTGCCCTACCACGGGGCGGGCGCGACCGGTCTGGGTAAACCGCTCAAACCGATAACCCATCCGCTACGTGCGGATCTGCCGATCTGGCTGGGTGCGGAAGGGCCGAAGAATGTGGCGCTGACCGCGGAGATCGCCGACGGCTGGCTCGCGATCTACTACACGCCCCGCATGGCGGATGTGTACAACGAATGGCTGGACGAAGGTTTCGCCCGCCCGGGTGCCCGGCGTTCGCGGGAGGACTTCGAGATCGCCGCGACCGCGCAGGTGATCATTACCGACGATCCCGCGGCCGAGATCGAACGGATGCGCTGGATCACCTCGCTCTACATCGGCGGGATGGGCGCACCGGAACTGAATTTCCACGCGCAGGTGTATCGCCGGATGGGCTACGAGAAGGAAGTCGACGAGATCGGCACGCTCTTCCGGGCGGGCAAGAAGGCCGAGGCCGCGGCCGCGGTACCGGACGAGCTGGTACTGGAGACCGCGATCATCGGCAACGAGACCCAGGTGCGTGAGCAGATCGCGGTGTGGGAGGCCGCGGGTGTCACCATGCTGTTGGTTTCGGTGCCGGATGTGGCGCAGCTGAAACGTTTGGCGCCACTGATTTCCGCCGGGTGAACTTGTTGCAGAATTGGTCGGTCGGCGGGCAACGCAGTAGGCGCGGCGGTGCTCCGGCAGCCGGAGAAGCCCCGACACGGGCAGCGGCATTCGGCCGTGGTGACCGGTCGAGTCGGCCGGCACCGGGTCGGAATTCGTCCGTGTCGGGCGCGGTGTCGGTGGCTGGAGTCGCACCTCCGAGATCGCTCTTCCGGCCTTTCCTCATTGCATCCCTTATGATTTCGTGAAGCTATGCATTTCGGCACGTCGTTGTGAGGTATCGCGGCAGTCGGTGGCTACACAAACCGTGAAAATGACGCTCGAACCGGCTGTATTCACCGAGAGCGGCGAGCGCGCCACCGAGGTCTACATCGATGCAGTCCGTGAAGGCTCGCCACTGCATCGTGCGACCGGGCCCCGGTAGCAGGGTAGGGGAGCGGTGGCGCAGGCCGTTCGGCGTCGGGCCGGTCCCGAACATCGAACGCGTGGCACCGGTTCAGTGCGTTCCGGTCGTTTCCCAGGGATTGACAATGGTGAGGCCGAGGTCGGTGAAATCGTTGACGTGCCGGGTCGCTACGGCACAGTCGTTCGCCAGGCAGATCGCGGCAATCTGTGCATCCGCATACCCGATCGGCCGACCTCGTCGACGACGTTCGGCGACAACTCGACCGTAGATACGTGCCGCACGGAAATCGAAGGCTTCGACTTCGTCGCCGAATTCGTCGAACAGTTCCGCCGCCAATGTGGCCAGGCCCGCCCTGCGGGACCCCTCCGGTAAATTCTCGATGCCTGCCCAGATCTCGCCGATGGTGACTGTGCTGATCGTGACGTCGTCGGATTTCTCCAGCCAAGTGAGGACGTGGTTGTCGGGGGTGGGTTTGAACAGCTCGGACACCACGTTCGTATCGGCGATGATCACAGCTGTGCCGCTCCGGCCTCGGGCTGCTCCGGGATGTCCAGCTCGGCTGCGTAGGGTCGGCTGCGCTCATAAAGTTCGTGGAGTAACCGTTTCGGGCGCACCGCTGCGGCAAGTATGTCCCGGGCCTCGGCTTCCATGCTCCGTCCATGCGCGGCGGCTCGCCGACGCAGGCGCTCTTTCACATCGCTGTCCAGGTCGCGGATAGTTATCGTTGCCATGAAATCAATGCTAGCAGTGATTTCATGGTGGGCCCGGTTGTCATCTGTGAGGTGGGAGGGACACTCCCGCACATTCCAGGAGGGCGTCCGCGAACTAGATCGGCACCGACGATCGTCAATCCAGCACGGCTTACCATAGGCCCTTGTCGACATCGGTGCCGCCTCTACCTAGGTCGGCGATGTTCGAAGACCATCGAAGCCCGGTCGACGATGGATACGACGCCGACCGGGCGGGTTCAGGCGGGGGCTTCCGTCCACTCCGGCGGCAGGCCGAACAGTGGGAACAGGCGTTCGGTATCGAGGAAGAAGTTGAGCCCGGCGATCACACCGTCGCGCATCTCCAGGACCGTGATCGACCACGGCAGCCAGCGGCCCGGCTCACCGCTCGGCTTGTAGTGGCCGAAGGCCGGATGGCCGTTGGCTCCGGCCAGCGGCACCATGCGCGAGCCCCGGCAGGCCGCGCCGGTACCGAGCATGAACTCGGCCACGTTCTCCGGACCGGACACCCAGAGATCGAACGGCGGCATGGACAGCGCCACATCGCTTTTCAGTAGGGTGGTGAGCGCGTCCATATCGTAGGACTCGAACGCCGTCACGAAGTTCTCGACGAGTTCACGCTGGTCGTTGTCGGTTTCGTCGTAGGTGTCGGTATCGGCCGGCCGGACCTTGCTCATGGTGGCGCGTGCCCGCTGCAGGGCACTGTTCACCGAGGCGGTACTCATGGTGAGCGCCTCGGCGGTCTCGTTGGCGGAGAAGCGCAGGACCTCGCGCATGATCAGGATGGCGCGCTGCGTGGCGGGCAGATGCTGGCAGGCGGCGACGAATGCCAGGCGCAGGCTGTCCTTGGCGGTGGCGTGCTCGGCGGGGTCTGCGCCGAAGGCGAGCGAGTTGGGGATGGGCTCGACCCAGACGTAGTCCGGCTGCGGGGGCGGCAGGGGTCGGTCCGGTGTCGACGGGCTCGACAGATCCATCGGCCGCGCGCGGCGCTGCGGGCCGTCGAGCATATCCAGGCAGATATTGGTGGTGATCTTGTAGAGCCAGGAACGCAGACTGGCCCGGCCCTCGAAGGAGTCGTAGGACTTCCAGGCCCGGGTGAATGCGTCCTGGACGGCGTCCTCGGCTTCGAAGGACGACCCCAGCATGCGGTAGGCGTAGGCACACAATTCCCGTCTGTGCACCTCGAAGGATCTCATGACATCGGCGTCGACAGTGCCGGTCTGCTCGCTCATGCGTGCCACTGTGGCACAGGGCACCGACATGTGAACAGAGGATGAAACGCGCCTTTTTCGGTCGCTTTCACAGAGGTGCCACCAGGCCCCAGCTGCCACAGTGCGCGGCGCACCGGCCGGTTGCCCTCGCCCGTACTGTCGGCTTCGGTGGGGTCTGCGTTCCGCCGGCGGAGGTCCCGGGGCCGGTGGCGAGCGTCGTTTCGGCGGAAACGGTCCGGCACCGATGATTTTCCGGGATGGCCCGCGTCCGAACCTTTGCGGCCGGCGAAACGCAGACCACCTTCCCGAAAGGACCGAATCCGTGAGCAGCAAGATGATTTTCGTGAACCTACCCGTCACCGACCCGGGGCGGTCCAAGAACTTCTACGAAGCGCTCGGATGGAAGGTCAACGACGATTTCACCGACGACAATGCCGCCTGCATCGTGGTCGACGACAATATCTGCCTGATGCTGCTGACCCATGGGCATTTCGCCACTCTCAGCCGGCGGCCGATCGCCGACACCCGGGCCGCCACCGGCGCCGCGTACGCGCTGTCGCTGAGCAGCGCCGAGGAGGTCGACCGGCTGACCGCGGCCGCGGTGGCCGCGGGCGGTACCGAGGAGATCAATACGGACAAGCAGGCCCAGGAGGCGCAGGTCGGGATGCACGGCCGGACCTTCCTGGACCCCGACGGTCACCAGTGGGAGCCGTTCTACATGGATTACCCCGGCGCGTAGGCGTAGTGCGCTCACGGGAATGCCCCGGCCGACAACCGTCGAACGAGGCGTTCGGTGGTTCGGTGGCGCGCCGCCGGGCGCCGAAACCGACCGGGCCGTGCGTCGAACGGACGCACCGAGGTGCGCTCGGTCCGCACCCGGCTGCTACGTGCCGCTGAAGTTCGGCTTGCGCTTTTCCTTGAACGCCTTGGGGCCCTCCTTGGCGTCGGCGGACTGGAAGACCGCCATACCGAGCTTGGCGTCGATCTGGAAGGCCTCTTCCTCGGGGATGCATTCGCTGTCGCGGATGGTCTGCAGGATCGCCTGCACCGCGAGGGGGCCGTTGGCCGCGATGAGATCCGCCAGTGCGAGCGCCTTGTCCAGCGCCTGGCCGTCCGGCACCACATGGCCGATGAGGCCGATGTCCTTGGCCTCGGCGGCGCTCAGATGCCGGCCGGTGAGCAGAATATCGGCGGCAACCGTGTAGGGGACCTGACGGACCAGCCGGACCGCGGACCCACCCAGCGGGAACAGACCCCAGCGGGCCTCGGAGACCCCGAACTTCGCGCTTTCGCCCGCCACCCGGATATCGGTGCCCTGCAGGATCTCCGTTCCACCGGCGATGGCGGCGCCCTCGACCGCCGCGATCAGCGGTTTGGTGAGCCGGCGGCCCTTCAGCAAAGCCTCGATTTTCGACAGGTCCCAGCCTCCGCCCGCGAACGAATCACCAGGATGCTGCTGGGTCATGCCCTTGAGGTCGGCGCCCGCGCAGAAGGCCCCGCCCGCGCCGGTCAGGATCGCGACGCGGATGTCCGGATCGCTGTCGACCTGGTCCCAGGCGTCGCGCATGATCGCCATCATTTCGGTCGAGAGCGCGTTGCGCGCCTCGGGGCGATTCATGGTGACGATGAGGACATGGCCGCGCTTCTCGACGAGGCATTGAGGCATCGTTGTTTCTCCTGTTACTCGGACCCTTGCCAGGAACAGTAACACGTTCTATTTTTGACCTTGTGACGTACAACATAGCCGACCTCGTCGAACACACCATCGACCTTGTGCCGGACCGGGTTGCGCTGGCTGACGACCACCGCTCGGTGACCTTCGCCCAATTGGAGGACCGGGCGAACCGGCTGGCGCACTACCTGCTGGAACACGGTGTCCAGCCGGGCGACAAGGTCGGTATCTACTCACGCAACACCATCGAGGCCGTGGAGTCGATGCTGGCGGTGTTCAAGGCGCGGGCGGTGATGGTCAACGTCAACTTCCGTTACGTCGAGAACGAGTTGCAGTACATCTTCGAGAATTCGGACATGGTGGCGCTCATCCACGAGCGGCGCTACACCGACAAGGTGGTGAACGTCCGGTCGAAGGTCCCGCAGCTGAAAGCGGTGCTGATCGTCGACGACGGCACGGACGCCGCCACGCCCGCGGACGCGGTGGACTACGAAGCGGCACTGGCGGAATCCTCGGGTGAGCGCGATTTCGGCGACCGGTCCAACGACGACATCTTCATGATCTACACCGGCGGCACCACCGGTATGCCCAAGGGCGTGATGTGGCGGCACGAGGACTGGTGGCGGGTACTCGGCGGCGGTATCAACTTCATGACCGGTGAGTACGTCCAGGACGAATGGCAGCAGGCAAAAACCGGCGCGGCCGGCGGCCAGATGGTGCGCTACCCGATTCCGCCGCTCATCCACGGTGGTTCGCAGACCGCGGTCTTCCACGGTCTGTTCGACGGTGGCAAGACCATCATGATCCCGGAGTTCGACGCGCACGTCGTCTGGCAGGCCGTGGACGCGCACGGCATCAACATGATCTTCATAACCGGCGACGCGATGGCCCGTCCGATGCTGGACGCGCTGAAGGCCGGCCATCCGGCAACCGGTGAGCCCTACCAGCACGCCAATCTGTGGGCGATGGCCAGCAGCGCGGCCCTGTTCTCGCCCGCTCTCAAGGACGAGTACATCGACCTGCTCCCGAATACCGTGATCACCGATTCGATCGGCTCCTCGGAAACCGGTTTCGGTGGCATCTCCATCGCCGCCAAGGGTGCTACCCACACCGGCGGTCCGCGGGTGAAGATCGATGCTTCCACCGCGGTGATCGACGAGGACGGCAAGCCGGTCGTCCCGGGATCCGGGCAGACCGGTGTGCTGGCGCGCAAGGGTCATATCCCGATCGGGTACTACAACGACCCGGTGAAAACCGCGGCGACGTTCAAGGAGTACGACGGTGTTCGCTACTCCATTCCCGGCGACTGGGCGCGGGTCGAGGAGGACGGCACCGTGACCATGCTCGGGCGCGGGTCGGTCAGCATCAACAGCGGTGGCGAGAAGATCTACCCCGAAGAAGTCGAGGGTGCGCTGAAATGCCATCCCGAGGTATTCGACGCGCTGGTGGTCGGTGTCCCGGACGAGCGCTGGGGGCAGCGGGTGGCGGCCGTGGTGCAGTGTCGCGGCGACAAACGCCCCACCTTGGAGGAACTGCGCCCGGTGCTGACCCGGGAGATCTCCTCCTACAAGCTGCCCCGCAGCCTGTGGTTCGTCGACGAGATCAAGCGGTCGCCGGCGGGTAAGCCCGACTACAAATGGGCCAAGGCGCAGACCGAGGAGCGCGACGCCGACGAGCACGGGTCGGCGGGTAGTTCGTCGTAGTCGGCCGGATGAAGTGAGGGTTGCCGGGGATGGTCCGGCACCCTCGCGCCCTGTCCGGTAGATATCGGCGAGCTTGCTAGCCGGACAGTTCGGAGGGCACGGCTCCGATAACCTTTCGGAGTTGCTCGGCGATATCCGGGACCTCCTCCAGTTCGCCGGTGGCGACCGCGATCATCAGGTCGTACGCCAACTCTTCGTTCAGGCCATCGATATTCACGCTGTTGCGGGCCAGGAAGATCGCACCCGCCGTGATGGCCAGCCGTTTGTTCCCATCGATCAGCGGGTGGTTTTTGGCAATGGAATGCAGAAGGGCCGCGGCCTTGTCCCACAGGGCGGGGTAGGCGTCGGCGCCGAAAACCGTCGCCTGCGGTCGGGCTGTCGCGGACTCGAGGAGACCTGGGTCGCGAATGATGTACCCGCCCACGACGGCGTCGGCGATGGCCCGGAGGTCTGCGGTGGTCAGGTAGTAGATCTCTCCCGGGTTCATTCGGCCAGCCTGTCGAGCAGCGCGCGATGCTTGGACGCGAATCGCTGCGACAGTTCACGTACCTGGCTATCGGCGGTCTCTGCCATTGCTTCCGGAACAACAGCGGCTACGCGACGGCCGTGTCTTGTCAGGTGGACCACTTTACCTGCCTCGGCCGCCGCGACTACCTCGGCGAGCTTGTCACGCGCTTCGCTGACGGGTAGTTCCCAGGCGTCGAAATCGGGAGCAGTCATACGCATGATCGTACATATATCTTCGATAATTGTACGAAATTATGTCGCGTCTCCGGCCACCCGGCCGTCTTGTCGCCAGTCACCTCTTCCAGAGCACACACGAGTCGACCGGCTTTCGGACCATCGACGTCCGCAGATCAGTCACCCCCAGCAGACTCATGATCTCCTCCGTGCTCATCTCCTCGACCTTTTTGCGGCCGATCGTGCCGCCTGTTCGGTAAGTGAGTCGACAGCCACGTCCGGAGGCGTCGTCCGTCTGGACGATCACAAGGGCGCCGTCGATCTCGACCACCTCTACGTTGTCTCCCTCGCGAAGGTTGAACTTCGCGCGTAATGCTGCGGGGATCGTGATCTGTCCGCTGCTGTCGAGTATCACCGCGCACTCCTGATGGGGCGGATTACAAGGGTTACGCAACACTGCGCGGTGATACTACGTCGATAATCGATAACGCGGCGGATCAGGCGGATTCGGGGACGAACTGCGCCAGGGGGAGCAGGTGGTTGGTGGCGCCGCCCAGGGCGAACTCGTTGCGGGTGGCGGCGGTGAAGTAGTTGTGCGCGATGTGGTCGCGGTCGATACCGACCCCGCCGTGTACGTGGACCAGGGTGTGGGCGACCTGGTGGCCCGCCTCGGCGGCCCAGAACTTCGCGGTGTGCACTGCGCCGGTGGCGTCCAGGCCCTCCGCGAGCTGCCAGGCGGCCTGGGTGACGGTCAGGCGCAGGCCCTGGAGGCTGATGTAGCTGTCGGACAGGCGCTGGGCCACGGCCTGGAAGCTGCCGATGGCGCGGCCGAACTGCTCGCGTTCGCGGGCGTAGTCGGCGACCAGTTCAAGGGAGCGTTCGAGGATGCCCAGCTGCTGGGCGGCCAGGCCGAGCCAGGCGCGGTCGAGCAGCCAGTCCAGGATCCGGGCGCCGTCGTCGACGGTGCCGAGCAGTTCGGCCGGCGCGTCGGTGAACTCGACCAGCGATTCGGCGCCACGGTCGGTCACCTGCTGGGGGGTCACAGTGACGGAGGCAGCCGCGGGGTCGACCAGGAAGACGGCGGCGACTCCGGACACCGTCGCGGGCACCAGGATCCGGGCCGCGCGGTCGGCGACCGGGACCGTGGTCTTGGTGCCGGTGACGCGCCAGCCGCCGTCGGTGTCGGTGGCGGTCGTGGTGGGGCGGGCCGGTTCCCAGTTGTGTTCCTCGGCCAGTGCCACGGTCAGGATCGCGGTGCCCGCGCCGGCGTCGGTGGCGAGCTGCTGCTGCGCGGTGGACCCGAACTCGGCCAGCGCGCCCGCGCCCAGGACGACCGACCACAGGTAGGGGACCGCGGCGACGTACTTGCCGAGTTCGCGCAGGATCGCGGTCTGTTCCAGCGCACCGAAGCCGCTGCCGCCCACTTCCTCGGGCAGGGCGGCGGCGAGCACGCCGGTCTCCGCGAGCGATTTCCACAGCGGCTCGTCGAATTTCGCGGTCCCGCGGTCCAATTCGCGCAGGCGGTCGGCGGTGACCAGTTTGTCGCAGACCTCGCCGGTGAGCCGGGCCAGATCCGACTGGGCTTCGGTGGGGGTGAAATCCATGGTGAACTCCTGAATCGGGTGTCAGCGGCCGGAAGCGGGCTGCTTCAGAGCGGTCATGGCGATGATGTCGCGCTGCACTTCGTTGGTGCCGCCGCCGAAGGTGAGGATCAGGGCGGCGCGATGCATCCGCTCGAGCCGGCCGCGCAGGACCGAACCGGGGGAGTCCTGCCGCAGCGAGGCCTGCGGGCCGAGCACCTCCATGAGCAGCCGGTAGGCCTCGGTGGACAGTTCGGTGCCGTAGACCTTGCAGGCCGAGGCGTCCCACGGGCGCGGCGCGGCGTCCCCGCCCGCGTCGGCCCGGCTGGCGATCTCCCAGTTCATCAACTTCAGGTATTCGACCTTGGCGTGCACCCGGGCCAGATTGAGCTGCACCCATTCGCGGTCGAAGACGCGGGAGCCGTCCGCGGCCTTCGTCTCCTTGGCCCACGCGGTCGTCTGGGCCAGTGCCAGCTGCAGCGCGGCGGCGGAGGTCAGGGCGACCCGCTCGTGGTTGAGCTGATTGGTGACCAGCGGCCAGCCGCCGTTCTCCGGACCGACCAGCGAGGTGACCGGTACCCGCACATCCTGGTAGTAGGTCGCGCTGGTATCGGGGCCGGCCATGGTGTGCACCGGGGTCCAGGAGAAGCCCGCGGCCTCGGTGGGCACGATCAGCATGCTGATGCCCTTGTGCTTCTTGGCGGTGGGGTCGGTCCGCACGGCCAGCCAGATGTAGTCGGCGTAGGCGATGAGGCTGGTCCACATCTTCTGGCCGTTGATCACGTAGTCGTCGCCGTCGCGCACCGCCGTGGTGCGCAGACTCGCGAGGTCGGTGCCCGCGCCGGGCTCGGAGTAGCCGATGGCGAAGTGCAACTCACCGGCGGCGATCCTGGGCAGGAAGAACTTCTTCTGCTCGTCGCTGCCGTAGTGCATGATCGTCGGCGCGACCGAGTTGATGGTCAGGAACGGCACCGGGGCGCCCGCGATGGCGGCTTCGTCGGTGAAGATCAGCTGATCCAGCATGGGCCGGTTCTGGCCGCCGAACTCCTCGGGCCAGCCCAGGGCGAGCCAGCCGTCGCGGCCCATCTGCGCGACGACCTCGCGGTACACATTGCCCTGGCCGTACTCGCCGGTCTGGGAGCTGAGCGCGGCCCGCCGCTCGGGGGTGATCAACCGGGCGAAGTATTCGCGCAACTCGGCGCGTAGCTGGTCATGTTCCGGGGTATACGCAATGCGCATGGCGGTACCTCGAGCCTTCGTTCTACGGGATTGGAGATGGGCCGGGATGTGGGATCGCGCCGCGCTCACCCTCTGAGAGCGCGGAATGGATCTCCGATACCTTGCTCCGATCATTGCATATGCACTGAAACATGTTCCAGTATTGAAGGGTAATCAGCCCATGTAGCCAGTCTCGTCGGCCGTCGCTTGTCAGGCTTCGGCCATGGGGCGGGAAAAGGAGTTTCGATGAAGGTCAGCGTTGACTTCGATCAGTGCGAAGCGAACGGAATCTGTGCGGGAATCGCTCCCGACGTCTTTGAACTCGATGACGAGGACATGCTGCACGTCGCCGAGGGCGAGGTTGCGCCCGATCAGGAGTCGCAAGTGGCCGAAGCGGTCGCGCAATGCCCGAAAGCGGCGTTGCGTTTGCTGTGAATCGGCTCTTGCCGTGAATAAGAACACGTTCTAGAGTCGGCCCGGTGAGCGATACAGATACCAGCCTTGCCGGGCGAGTTGCGATCGTGACCGGAGCGGGTGCGGGCCTCGGTAAGGCCGAAGCGCTCGCCCTGGCCGCAGCCGGGGCCTCGGTCGTGGTCAATGACCTGGCCGAGTCCGATGCCGTGTCCGAGACGCTGGAGCAGGTACGGGCACTCGGCGCCAAGGCCGAGTTCGTGGCCGGCAGTGTCGCCGAGCGGTCCACCGCCGACGCCTTGATCGCCGCGGCCACCGAATCCTTCGGTGGCCTGGACATCGTGGTCAACAACGCGGGTATCACCCGCGACAAGATGCTGTTCAACATGTCCGACGAGGACTGGGATGCGGTCCTCGCGGTACATCTGCGCGGGCATTTCCTGCTGACCCGCAATGCCGGCGCCTACTGGCGGGCGAAGTCGAAGGAAGCCGGTGCGCCGGTCTACGGCCGGATCGTCAATACCTCTTCCGAAGCCGGGCTGCTCGGTCCGGAGGGGCAGGCCAACTACGCCGCCGCCAAGGCCGGTATCACCGCTCTCACGCTGTCCGCCTCGCGTGCGCTGAACCGGTTCGGTGTCCGGGCCAATGCCATCTGCCCGCGAGCGCGTACCGCCATGACCGAACAGGTCTTCAGCGCGGCCCCCGAGGGCGAGGTCGATCCGCTCTCGCCCGAGCATGTGGCGCGGTTGGTGGCCTACCTGGCCGCTCCCGCGGCCGACGCGGTCAATGGGCAGGTGTTCGTCGTGTACGGACCCATGGTCGCGTTGATGGCGGCGCCGGAGGTCGAGCGGCGGTTCGACGCCGCGGGCGCGCAGTGGTCAGGTGACGATCTGGCCACCACGCTGACCGGTTACTTCGCCGGGCGCGAAGAAGGTCGTACGTTCTCTGCAACGGCTCTGCACGAACTGGGTTGAGTGTCGGCATCGGAGCGGGTCACGGGGTGTGGGCCCCCCAACGCGCCCGAGGAGAGTTGAACAACCGTCCAGTTATTGGTAAACAGAGTGGTCGTACTGTGCCCGGCCTCACACAATGATGCTCAAGGCGTATGAATTGTGTTTCAATCCCGCTGTCTGGGATTGAGGCAAGTTTCCAGTTCAGAAGCCTCAAAATGGCCCCAATCAGGAAATGAACATGTTCTACTTAGCGGGGCGTGCGCCGGGGTGTCTCCCGAGCTGCCGCCAGCGGGACCAGTAGTCGGGCAAGGAGGATCTACAGTGACCGAGGTCCTTACCGTGCCATTGCGGGCCGTCGGCGGATTCTTCGAACTCGCCGCGGCTGTGGCCCGGGCAAGTCTGCGCCGGCCGTTCCAGATGCGCGAGTTCATCGATCAATCGTGGTTCGTCGCGCGAGTGTCCATCATCCCGACACTCCTCGTGGCCATACCCTTCACCGTGCTGGTGAGTTTCACCCTGAACATCCTGCTGCGCGAGATCGGCGCCGCCGACCTCAGTGGCGCGGGCGCGGCCTTCGGCGCGGTCACCCAGGTCGGCCCGATCGTCACCGTGCTCATCGTGGCGGGAGCCGGCGCCACCGCCATCTGCGCCGACCTCGGGGCCCGCACCATCCGTGAAGAGATCGACGCCATGAAGGTGCTCGGTATCGACCCCATCCACCGCCTGGTGGTCCCCCGCGTCCTGGCGTCGATGTTCGTGGCGCTGCTGCTGAACAGCCTGGTGTGCACCATCGGCATCGTGGGCGGATTCCTTTTCTCGGTCTATCTGCAGGACGTGAACCCCGGCGCGTTCGTCAACGGCATCACCCTGCTGACCCATCTCCCCGAATTGCTCATTTCCGCGGTCAAGGCCGGCCTTTTCGGCTTGATCGCCGGCCTGGTGGCCTGCTACCTGGGTTTGAACGTCAAAGGTGGTCCCAAAAGTGTCGGTGATGCGGTGAACCAGACAGTGGTTTTCGCCTTCATGGCGCTGTTCGTGGTGAATGTCGTGGTCACCGCCGTCGGCCTGAAATTCGCGGTGCGGTGATATGTCGGCCTCGGTGATAATCCAGTCCCGCTTCCCGAAATTCACCCGTCGTGTTCGGCGCTGGTCGACTTCCCTGGACAACCTCGGTAAGCAGGCGGTCTTCTACGGCAAGGCGATCGGCTCGATGCCGCGCGCGCTGGTGCACTACCGCACCGAGACGATCCGGCTCATCGCCGAGATCAGCATGGGCAGCGGTGCGCTCGCGGTGATCGGCGGCACCGTGGTGATCGTCGGCTTCCTCACCCTCTTCTCCGGCGGCACCATCGCCGTGCAGGGCTACAGCTCGCTCGGAAATATCGGTGTCGAGGCGCTGACCGGCTTCTTCGCGGCATTCCTCAATGTCCGCATCGCCGCCCCGGTGATCTCCGGAATCGGCCTGGCGGCCACCATTGGGGCGGGTTCCACCGCTCAGCTGGGGGCCATGCGAGTGGCCGAGGAGATCGACGCCCTGGAAGCCATGGCGATCCGGCCGGTGCCGTACCTGGTGGGCACCCGGGTGCTCGCCGGAATGATCGCGATCGTGCCGCTCTACGCGCTGGCCGTGATCGCGTCGTTCATCGCCAGCCGATTCGCCACCGTCGTCATCTACGGTCAGTCGGCCGGTGTGTACGACCACTATTTCTCCACATTCCTTATTCCGAGCGACATTCTGTGGTCGTTCGCCCAAGCCATTTTCATGGCGCTGGCGGTGATGATGATCCATACCTATTACGGCTACCACGCGGCCGGCGGCCCGGTGGGGGTGGGCGTCGCGGTGGGTAACGCGGTGCGCAGCTCGCTGGTCGCCGTGGTCACGGTGACGCTGCTGATCTCCCTGGCCGTCTACGGCACCTCCGGCAACTTCAACCTTTCCGGATAGCCGCGATGACGGGACTGATGCGAGCGAACAGCAAGGGGGCCGGGGCGTCGAACGCCACCGCGGGCGGGTCGTCCCGCGGCGGCGGGGACCCCTGGGCCCCCGTCGGGGTGAACCGCTGGACCGCGGTACGTGAGAAGGCCGGGCCGAAACTGGCCGGGGCGGGCATGGTGCTGGCGGCGGTGGCGGCCGTGACCGTCTCCCTGACCATGTTCTTCGGCGGCTTCACCCCGAGCGTCGAGGTGACCGTGGCCGCGCCGCGCAGCGGCCTGGTGCTCGATCCGGACGCCAAGGTGAAGGTGCGCGGGGTGCAGATCGGGCGGGTCGCCGGAATCGACCGCACGCCCGGCGGTACGAACCTGCGACTGGCCCTGAACCCGGACCTGCTGCACCTTGTCCCGGCCAACTCGACCGTCGATATTCGTTCGACCACGGTCTTCGGCGCCAAGTACATCAACTTCGTGATCCCGCCGCAGCCCGCCGTGAAATCCCTGCAACCGGGCGCGCTCCTGGCGGCCGATCAGGTGACCGTCGAGTTCAACACGCTGTTCCAGCATCTCAGCGATGTCCTCGCCGATGTGCAGCCGGAGAAACTGAGCGCCACGCTGACCGCCCTGGGCACGGCACTGCAGGGCCGCGGCGTCAGCCTCGGGCAGCTGCTCGCCGACAGCGACGCCTACCTGCGCGAGATCAACCCGATGCTGCCCACTCTGCAGCGCGACCTGAACACCACGGCGGCGGTCGGCAACCTGTACGCCGATGTCTCCGGTGATCTGCTGCGCACCGTGGACGGCGCAACGGTCAGCAGCCGCACCCTCACCGAATCCGAATCCGAGGTCGACTCACTGCTGGCGAACATCACCGGTCTCGCCGACACGACAGGTGCGGTGCTGCGCGACAACGAGGGGCAGGTCAATACCGCCCTGGACCTGCTGCGCCCGACCGGTGAGTTGCTGAACGGGTACAAGGAAGCGTTGTTCTGCCTGATCGGCGGGAGCGCCAAGGCGCTGCCGCTCGGTGAGGCGGTCTTCGGCGGCGGACAGGAAGGTGTCGCCCTGAACACGGGATTCATGTACGGGTCTCCGCCCTACACCTATCCGAACGATCTACCGAAGGTGAACGCCACCGGCGGGCCGCGGTGCGCGGGTCTGCTGGACCGGGTGCCGGACAGCCATTCCGACTACGTCGTCACCGACACATCGGAAGGCCATCCCTACACGCCCGTGACGAAACTACAACTCAACGCGCCCAAGGTTTTCCAGGTATTGTTCGCCGGACTCCCGGGGGTGGGACAGCCATGAGGAACACCGGTACCACCGTCAAACTCGCCGTCTTCACACTGGTGATGACCCTCATCTTCGCCGGCCTCGCGGTGGTCTTCTCCCAGATGCGTTTCTCCCGGGAAACCGGCTACAACGCGGTCTTCACCAGCGCCTCGGGCATGCTGCCCGGCGACAAGGTCCGGATCGCCGGGGTGCCGGTCGGGTCGGTGTCGTCGGTGAAGGTCGACGACGAATACCACGCGCACGTGAAGTTCGATGTCGACACCAAATACAAGCTGCTGACCAGTACCCGCGCGACCATCCGGTACGAGAACCTCGTCGGCGACCGCTATCTGGAACTGATGGAGGGCCCCGGTGAGGCCACCACCCTGCACAAGGGCGGCACCATCGGACTGGACAAGACCGCACCCGCACTCGACCTGGACATGCTGCTGGGCGGGTTCAAACCACTGCTGCGCGGGCTGAACCCGGCGCAGGTCAACGATCTGACCAATGCGCTGCTGCAGATCTTCCAGGGGCAGGGCGGCACCCTGGTCGAACTGCTCAACAGCGGTGGGTCGTTCACCAGAACCCTCGCCGACCGGGACGCGCTCATCGGCAGCGTCATCGACAATCTGAACTCGGTGCTGAAAACCATCGACGACCGTGGCGACCAATTCGCCACCACCATCGACGAACTGCGCCGTCTGGTGAGCGGGCTGGCCGCGGACCGCGACCCGATCGGTGCCGCGCTGCCCCGCATCGCCGACGCCACCGCCGCCACCACCGATCTGCTGGCGCAGGCCCGCCCCGATCTCGCGGCGACCATCGCGCAGACCGGGCGGCTGGCCACCAATCTCGACAACGGTTCGGACACCGTGCAGTGGGTGCTGGACAAACTGCCGGCCACCTACCGCAAGCTCATCCGCATCGGTTCCTACGGTTCGTTCCTGCAACTGTACGTATGCCGGACGAACTTCCTGATCGACGGTCCGGACGGGAAACCGCTGCTGCTCGAACTACCCGGTGAGCAGACGACCGGAAGGTGTGCCAGCGAATGAAAGAGCAATCGCGGGCGGTGACCATCGGCGTCGTCGGCCTGGTGCTGGCCGCGGCGGTCGCGTTGTCGGCCCTGCAATTCGAACGACTGCCCTTCATCCGCGGTGGTGCCACCTTCACCGCCTACTTCGCCGACGCCGGTGGCCTGGTGACCGGTGACGACGTGGAGGTCGCGGGGGTGCGTTCGGGCAAGGTCGAGGATGTGAGCCTGGACGGCGCGCAGGTGCTGGTGCGGTTCAGCCTCGACGAATCGATCGTGCTCGGCGACAAGACCTCGGCCGCCATCAAGACCAATACGGTGCTGGGCCGTAAATCGCTGGCCGTCGCCCCGGCCGGCGACGGGGCCCTGAAGGTCACCGACACCATTCCGCTCGGCCGCACCACCTCGCCGTATTCGCTGAACGAAGCTCTCAGCGATCTGGCCGGCACAGTAGGCGACCTGGACCTGCAGAAGGTGAATCAGACCCTGGACACGCTGTCGGCCGCCTTCGCCGATACGCCGGCGCCGCTGCGGTCCGCGCTGGACGGGGTCACCGCGCTCTCACGCAGTATCAACGCCCGCGACCAGGCGCTGTCGGATCTGCTGACCCGCGCCCAGGACGTCACCAAAATCCTGGCCGACCGGGCCGATTCCATCAACGCCCTGCTGGTGGACGGTAATCAGCTGCTCGGCGAACTGGACCGGCGGCGTACCGCGATCAGTCAGATGATCGTGTACGTCAACGCGCTCGCCCAGCAGCTGTCCGGGCTGGTGCACGACAACGAGGCCCAGTTGCAGCCGGCGCTGGACAAACTCAACTCGGTCCTGGACCTGCTGGAACGCAACCGGGACAACATCAACGGCGCGCTCGACGGTCTGGGCCCGTTCGCCGCGGCGCTCGGTGAACAGGTCGGCAGCGGCCCGTACTTCAACGCCTACGTCGTCAACGCCAGCAGTGAAACACTGCACCCGCTGGTGGACGCGCTGGTGTGGCCGCAGCACCTGCCCGAATCGCTGCGCGCCTATCTGCTCGAACCCGGTCCCAAGATCGGCCCGTCCGTACAGGAGCCGCCCCGATGAGGTGCGATACCTCCGCCTTCGCTGCGGCCTCCGCGGACTGCATGTCTGCGCTTCGGGGAGGCTCGCTCATCCGATCCCTCCGCCTTCGCTACGGCCTCCGCCGTCCGCATGAAGCTGCTCCGAGGAGGACCCTGTGAGGCGATACCTCCGCCTTCGCTACGGCCTCCGCCGTCCGCATGAAGCTGCTCCGAGGAGGACCCTGTGAGGCGATCCCTTCGCCTTCGCTCCGGGCTCCGCGGACCGCATGAATTCGCTCCGAGAAGGAGCGGTCCTGCGATGCCTTCGTCTTTGTTCCGGTCTCCGCGGTCCGCATGCGATTGCTCCGAGGAGGACTCGATGATGCGATACCTCCGCCTTCGCCGCGGCCTCCGCCGACCGCATGAACCTGCGTCGAGAGGGAGTGATGCTGTGGTGGCTTCGTCTCGTTCGGGACTTTGCGGGCCGCATGAATCTGCTCCGAGGAGGATCCTTTGTCGACTCTGACGGACAAGGTTCGGGCCATTCCACGTAAGTGGGTGGCGATCGTTGCCGGTGTCGTGGTGGTGGCGCTGGTCGCCTTCGGCGGGTACACGGCCTACCAGCGGATCACCAAGAACGAGGTCACCGCCTACTTCACCTCCACCAGCGGCCTCTACGCCGGTGACGAGGTGCGGGTGCTGGGTGTGCCGATCGGCCGGATCGACAGCATCGAACCGGGCAAGGATCAGGTGAAGGTCACGATGTCGGTGGACGGCAGCGTCGACCTGCCCGCCGACGCGCGAGCGGTGATCATCGCGCCGTCGCTGGTGTCGGCCCGGTTCATCCAGATCGCGCCCGCCTACACCGGCGGCGACACCCTCGGTGACGGCGCCGTGATCCCGATCGACCGCACCGCGGTCCCGGTCGAATGGGACGACATCAAGACCGAGCTGAACAAACTGTCCACCGCCCTCGGGCCGGTCGGGGACGACCCGCAGGGTTCCTTCGGCCGGTTCGTGGACACCGCGGCCGACAACCTGGACGGTAACGGCGACCGGTTCCGCGCCACCCTGCACGAACTCTCGGCCACCCTGACGACCCTGTCCGACGGCCGCACCGATCTGTTCGGCACCATCCGGAACCTGCAGAAGTTCGTGGACGTGCTGTCCAAGAGCAACGATCAGATCGTGGAGTTCGGGGGCCGGCTCGCCTCGGTGTCCTCGGTGCTGGCCGGGGTCTCCCAGGATCTCGGCGCCGGTCTGGACAACCTGGATCTGGCGCTCGGCGATGTGCACCGGTTCCTGGACGGCAGCGGCACCGAACTCACCGAGGGTGTGCAGCGGCTGGCCGATGTCACCCAGATCCTGGTCGACAAACGGCCGCAACTGGAACAGGCACTGCATTCGGGCCCGACCGCGCTGGTGAACTTCTACCAGATCTACAAACCCGCCCAGGGCACGCTGACCGGCGCCATCTCACTGAACAACTTCGCCGATCCGCTGAGCTTCCTGTGCGGTTCGGTACGTGCGCTCGAACAGCACGAATCCGAGACCAGCGCCGACCTGTGCGCCCAGTACCTCGCCCCGGTGCTCAGTTCGCTGGCCATGAACTATTTGCCCATCATGACCAACCCCGCGACCGGTGTCACGGCGTTCCCGAACCAGCTGCAGTACACGACGCCGGATCTGGCCGGGAAGGTGGATCCGCAGAAGGTGGGCCCGCCGGCCGCGCCAGAACCGGCGCCGATCACCGTGCCGGCCGGGGTCGCGGGGCTGGCCATTCCCGGTGTGCAACTGCCCGGGATTCCCGGTCTGCCCGGAGGAGGACGATGATGCGCCGGCTCGAGCTGCGGGGCCCGGACGCCCGGCGCCGGATCGCCGCGGTGGCGGCGGGACTGACGCTGGCGCTGTCGGCCACGGGCTGCCAGTACGACGGCCTCAACTCGCTGCCGATGCCCGGTACCGAGGGCACCGGCGAAGGCTCCTACAAGGTCCGGATCCAGATGCCGAATGTGACCACGCTGACCCGGAATTCACCGGTGCGCGTGGACGATGTCGCGGTCGGCACGGTGACCGATATCGAGGTCGAGAATTGGCATGCACTGGTCACGGTATCGCTGAACCCCGGCGTGGTGCTGCCGGCCAACGCCACCGCCAAGATCGGGCAGACCAGCCTGCTCGGCAGCAACCATGTGGAGCTGGCGCCGCCGACCGGGGTGCCGCCGGAGGGCCGCCTGGCCGACGGCGATGTGATCCCGCTGGACCGTGCCGGTGTCTATCCGACCACCGAACAGGTGCTGTCCTCGCTGTCGGTGGTGCTCAACGGCGGCGGTATCTCGCAACTGGAGAACATCACCACCGAACTCAACAAAGCACTCGTCGGCAACGAGGACGAGGTACGCGACCTCATCCCGCAGATGAACGATCTGATCCGCAATCTCGACGCGCAGCGGGGCGACAT
This sequence comes from Nocardia sp. NPDC002869, assembly GCF_046764065.1. Taxonomy (NCBI): domain Bacteria; kingdom Bacillati; phylum Actinomycetota; class Actinomycetes; order Mycobacteriales; family Nocardiaceae; genus Nocardia; species Nocardia sp. NPDC002869. The sequence continues at coordinate 7,353 of NZ_JBKOOL010000045.1, read as the reverse complement.
CATCGCCGCGATGGAGGGTCTGGACCGGGTCAGCGGGCAATTCGTGCGGCAGACCGATGTGGTGGCCGCGGCCATCGAAGAGATCCATCCGGCGCTCACCGTGCTCGCCGACCGGCGGCAGAACATCACCACCACCATCACCAAACTCGGTGAGCTCAGTGATGTGGTGAACCGCCTGATCGCCGCGAGCGGCGACAACCTGAAAGCGAACCTGGCCAACCTGGCCCCGGTACTGCAGACCCTCGCCGACACCGGCGCCGATCTCACCGAATCGCTGAAGATCATCGCCTCCTTCCCGTTCCCGCTGAAGAACCTGGACAAGGCGATCAAGGGCGACTATCTGAACCTGTTCATGACCGTCGACCTCACCGGCGCGCGACTGGATTCCAACTTCCTCACCGGCACCGGCCTCGGCGGTATGTTCGGCGGGGTCGAGGTCGCGCTCGGTCAGGTCGCCGGACCCGCCGGACAGCAGGGCAACCCGCTGACCACGCCGCTGGCGCCACCGCCCGCGCCGGCCGGCGGGGAACAGCCGCAACCGACAATTCCAGGGCTACCGCCGATTCCCGGCCTGCCCGCCATCCCCGGGCTCACGGTGCCGATGCCCGGGCCGCAGCCGCAAGGGGGCGAGGGCCCGTGACACTCACCCGTTTCGTTCGGATCCAGCTGATGATCTTCGCGATCCTCACCGTGGTCGGGCTGGCCGTCATGGGCGGCACCTATGTGGGCGTGCCCGCGCTGCTCGGGATCGGCCGCTACGAGGTCACGGTGGAGCTGGCGGCCACCGGGGGGCTGTACCAGAACGCCAATGTCGCCTTCCGCGGCACGAATGTCGGGGTGGTCCGCGAGGTCCGGCTCACCAGCGAAGGAGTCGAGGCGAAGCTGTCGGTCGACAGCGACTACAAGATCCCCGCCGACTCCTCGGCGCTGGTCCGCAGTGTCTCGGCGATCGGCGAACAGTACGTCGACCTGGTTCCGCCGCCGGATCCCGGCAGCGCCAACCTCTACGACGGCAGCGTGATCCCAGTGGACCGCACCGAACTCCCGCAGGATGTGGGGGCGCTGCTGGACCAGGCCGACCGCCTGCTGGCCAGCGTCGCCGACACCCGGCTGCGGCAGGTCATCGACGAGGCGTTCCGGGCGTTCAACGGCGTCGGGCCGGATCTGCAGCGCTTCATCGACTCCGCGTCGCTGCTGGTGCAGGAAGCCAACGACAATGTGGGCCCGACCAAACAGCTGATCGAGCAGATCGGGCCGCTGCTGGACACCCAGGTGAACTCCGATGCCGCGATCCGCTCCTGGACCCGGGATCTGGCGACGGTCACCGACACCCTGCGCGCCCATGATCCGGCGCTGCGCAATATCCTCGCGAGCGGCCCGGCCGCGCTTCAGCGGGTGACCCGGCAGTTCGAAGATCTGCGGCCGACTCTCCCGCTGCTGCTGAACAATCTGGTGAGTGTCGGCCAGGTGGGCGTCACCTACCACTCGGGTCTGGAACAGATCCTGGTGGTGTATCCGCCGCTGATCGCGGCCCTGCTCACCGCCGTCCGCGGGCCGATGGAATACGGCGCGCTGGTCGACTTCATGACCGTGCTCAACGACCCGCCGCCGTGCACCACCGGCTTCCTGCCGCCCGACCAGCGCCGCGATCCGAGCGAACTCGACACCATCGACACGCCCGAGGGCCTGTACTGCAAGGTGCCGCAGGACGACAAGACCGCGGTCCGCGGTATCCGGAACACGCCGTGTATGGAATATCCCGGCCGCCGGGCACCGAGCCCCGAATTGTGCCGCACCGGCTACGTTCCGCTCGGTACCAATCCACCCTTCGGGCCGCCGCAGCCGGTCGCCCCGACCGAACCGCCGGCGCCGGTGGCGCCCGCGGCCTCCCCCGACACGGCGCCGGGGGTTGCCGGAGTACCCCCGGCACCTGCTAGTTTCTCGGGCGCAAGCACCCCCGCTGCCGCACTCTCCTACGATCCGGACACCGGGGTCTACACCAGCAGCGATGGACGCAGCTACCGTCAGGGCGATATCGCCCCCGGCGGTTCGGGCACCGTACCCGCGGATTGGCAGGCAATGTTCGAGGAGCAGCAACGATGAGCGAAACCAAGGACCCGCGCCGTACCCGCCGGCGGGCCAGCCGCACCGCGGGCCCGCCCCCGGCCGAGGACGCGGCGACCGAGAAGCTCGGAACCGGCGCTGCCGATCCCGGAGCGGTTCAGGAAGCGTCGGCGGCCGCGGAGACGGTCGCCACCGGGGAAGCAGCGGGTTCCGCGGAACAGACCGGAACAGTTGCCCCGAAGGCCGGGGCAACTGCCGCGAAGACCGGGAAAACGCTGCCCGCGCCCGGGAAGACCGAGAAGGAGACGGTCGGAGCCGGCGGGAAATCCACTGCCGAGCCCGTCACCGAGAAGGTCACCCTCGGTGAATCCGCCGAGGGGATGTCGGGGTCCGCCGAGGTAGCGGAGAGTTCGGCGGAAACCGTACAGCTGGTGAAAGCCGGCGCCGCAACAGAGAAGGCCGGCGACTTCGCGGCGGATGAGACCGGAACCACCGAGGCTCCGGCGTCCGGCCGGTCGTGGAAGCGGATCGCTGCCCTCACCGCGGCGGCAGTGCTGGTGATCGGGCTGGTCGCCGCCGCCGTGGTCTCGGTGTTCGCCGTGCAGTCCACCCAGCAGCGTGACGAACGCCGCTCCGAATATGTGGCCACCGCGCGGCAGACGGTGCTCAACCTGACCACCATTCGCGCCGATACCGCCAAAGAGGATATCGACCGCATCCTCACCATGGCGTCCGGTGAATTCAAGACCGAATTCGACGGCCGGGTGGACCCGTTCACCGAAATCGTGAAACAGGCCAAGGTCGTCTCCACCGGTGAGGTGGTGGAGGCCGCGGTCGAACGCGACGACGAGAAGTCGGCGGTGATCCTGGTGGCGGCGAAGCAGACGCTCACCAACGCGGGGTCGCAGGAACAGCAGCAGCGGTTCTATCGATTCCGGGTGACCGTGCAGCGGGCCGACGACGGCACGCTGACCGCCTCGGACGTCGAGTTCGTGGCATGAGACGGGCCAGCATGACCGGGCCGACCCTGCATGCCGAGAGGAACCGAGAATGAGCGTGCGTAACAAGATCCTGCTCGGCGTGACCGCGGCGGTGGTGGTCGCGGCGGCGGTGGTAGCCGGTATCGGCGGCTACCGGTACTGGGACTACCGGCAGTCGGAGCAGTCCCGCACGGATGCCGTGGCCGCGGCGACCCGGACGGTATCGGCCATGTTCAGCTACGAATTCCAGACGGTGGACTCGGAACTGCCCAAAACCGCCGAGGACCTCGCCCCGGATTTCAAGGCCGACTACCTCGAGCTGATCGACAAGGCCATCGTGCCCGGGGCCAAGGAGAAGGAACTGACCGTCAAGGCCACCGCACAGGCCGGGGGAGTGGTCTCCGCCGACCGTGCGCACGCCGTGGTGCTGCTGTTCCTCAACCAGATCACCACCAGCAAAGAAAGCCCGCAGGGCACCACCACCGGCAGTCGGGTGCGGGTCGCGCTCGACAAATCCGACGATCGCTGGCTGGTCGCCTCGGTCACCCCGATCTGACCGGCGTCCGAGCCGGCCGGACACCGATCGGCGGCGCGCGATCACAGCCTCACGAGGGCCCTCACCGACGCGGTGGGGGCCCTCGCCGGTTCACCCGGGTCCGCCCGGAAACAGAAAACCGCCGGTCGACCGCGAGAGCGGTGCGACCGGCGGTTTCGTCCGGAGCCCCCTGTCAGGATTGAACTGACGACCTTTCGCTTACAAGGCGAGTGCTCTACCACTGAGCTAAGGAGGCGAGAAGCGGAGCCATCATAACCGTACGCGGCCGCTGCGCGACACCTGATTGCGATGTCGCACAGCGGTTGTCCGGTTCTACCGGCTCCGCGTGCGGCCTACTTGCGGGCCGCCTCGTCCGCCGCCATGGCGTCACGCAGGCTCTTGGGCCGCATATCGGTCCAGTTCTGCTCCACGTACTCCACACAGGCGGCACGGCTGTCCTCACCGAAGACCACCCGCCAGCCGGCCGGGACTTCGGCGAAGGCGGGCCACAGGGAGTGCTGTTCTTCGTCGTTGACCAGTACGAAGAAGCGGCCGTCCTCGTCGTCGAACGGGTTGGTGCTCATTTCACCTCACTGGGGTGCTCATGGGTTGCGGATTCGGATCTGTGTGGGCCCGCCCCGGCCGCCCGGGTCTGATTTCCGGCTGCCGCGTCGCGGACCCAAACGATGTGTCGACACTAGCAAGCTCGGCGTTAGCGGTGGGCCCTCCCCTCACGCGGCGAAGAATTCCAGCAAGATCTTGTTCACCGCGTCCGGACGTTCCAGATAGCCGTAGTGGCCGGCATCGGGAACCTCCTGGTAGCGGCCGCCCGGAATGGCGTCGGCGACCTCTCGGGCCAGATAGGGCGGGATCATCCGGTCGTCCGCGAAACCGACGGCCAGGCACGGCACCCGGATATCGCGGTAGGCGTGCAGCCGGTCGAACTCGTGGTCCATCCGGCGCTGCGCCCGGATCCCGGGCGGCACCGGACCGCCGGTGAACTCGAACAAATCCAGCCAGTCGCGGGCCTTGTTCGTATCGGCCATGGTGGCCGGCGAGAGATTCATCACCGCGGTCAGCGCGGCCTCGTACTTGGCCGGCAACCGCACCTCGTTCTGGTCCATCTCGTGTTCGCCCAGCGACAGGGTCTTCTGGAACTGGTCCAGCCGGCCGTGACCGGCGAGGAACACCGCCTTGCGCACCAGCTCGGGTCGCGCGAGCGCCAGCTCCTGCGCCACCCGGGCCCCCATCGAGGTACCGGCCACGAGCGCGGGACCCTCGTCCAGGAACTCGATCAGGGCCGCCGTATCGGCCACCATCTCGTGGATGGTCATCCCGTCGGCGGCCTCGTAGCTGGGCGCGATACCCCGGTTGTCGAACGTGCACACCCGGTATCCGGCGGCGAGCAGGGCCGGCACCTGGTGCAGCTCCCACACCCGGCCGGGGCTACCGGTGCCCATGACGAGCACCACCAGCGGACCGCCGCCTTTGACGTCGGTGCCCTTGGCGCGGTCTCCCTTGACCTGATAGTTGAGCGATATTCCGTTCACCGTGGCCAACGGCATGCTGCGGGCCCCTTCCTCATCGTTTCTGCTGCCAAAGGTATAGCCCCGGGGGCCCCGCCACGTTACCCGCGCCGGGAGCGACCCCGACCCCGGACAGATACCATTGACATTTCACATACAAGCGCACCAGCCGGGAGGACTGAGATGGCCACGAAGAGCAGCGCCAACGGTATCGCCGACGACGAACTGGAACCCCTCGCCGACGAGACCGCTCGTCAGGCGCAGCGGGTCGTGGCCGCCTACGCCGCCGATGCCGACGAATGCCGGATGCTCCTGTCGATGCTCGGTATCGGCCCCGGAGCCCGCACCGAGTAAACAGCCGCCGGCGCCAACGGCGACGTCGGCGGATCCCCACACACAACTACATGGCGTTCAGCGCCGCGCAAAGGATGCGTGAGTGGACCAGATGACCGATCAGCCGTCCAGCGATTCCACCCCCGAGGATGAAAACGCCGTATCCGCGGACCGGCCCGGAGACCGTAACGGCTCCGGGCCGGCAGGCAGCCCGATCGATCCGGCGGAGGCGCTCCCCGAGGCGGTGGATGCCGAACCCTTGCGCGAGCGCGGGGCCGGTTCCGGTTTCGTGGTGGTGGCCAACCGGCTACCGGTCGACCTGGAGAAGCTGCCGGACGGCAGCAGTCGCTGGAAACGCAGCCCCGGCGGACTGGTGACCGCGCTGGAGCCGGTGCTGCGCAGCAATCGGGGCGCCTGGGTCGGTTGGGCCGGTGTCCCCGATGTGGAGGTCGACCCCATTGTCGAGGACGGGCTGGAACTGCATCCGGTACCGCTGTCCGCGCAGGAGGTCGCCGACTACTACGAGGGCTTCTCCAACGCCACCCTGTGGCCGCTGTACCACGACGTCATCGTCCGCCCCGTCTACAACCGGCACTGGTGGTCGGCCTACGTCCAGGTGAACCGGCGTTTCGCCGAGGAGACCGCGAAGGTCGCCGCCGAGGGCGCCACGGTGTGGGTGCAGGACTACCAGCTGCAACTCGTGCCCAAGATGCTGCGGATGCTGCGCCCGGATCTGACCATCGGATTCTTCCTGCACATCCCGTTCCCGCCGGTGGAACTCTTCATGCAGATGCCGTGGCGTACCGAGATCGTGGAGGGGCTGCTCGGCGCCGACCTGATCGGCTTCCATCTGCCCGGCGGCGCCCAGAACTTCCTCTACCTGGCCCGGCGCCTGGCCGGTCAGCCCACCTCGCGCGGCACCGTCGGAGTCCGGTCGAAGATGGGCGTGGTCCAGGTCGGGTTCCGGACGGTACGGGTCGGGGCCTTCCCCATCTCCATCGACTCCGCCGGACTGGACGAACACTCGCGCCGCCGCTCGGTGCGCGAGCGTGCCGCCCGCATCCGCGCCGAACTCGGCAGTCCCAAGAACATCCTGCTCGGTGTCGACCGCCTCGACTACACCAAAGGTATCGACATCAGGCTCAATGCCCTCGAGGAACTGCTGGCCGAAGGTCGTGTCGACCCGACGGAAACCGTGATGGTGCAGCTGGCCACGCCCAGCCGGGAACGGGTCGAGAGCTATATCCAGATGCGCGGCGATATCGAACGGCAGGTCGGCCGCATCAACGGCGAGTTCGCCCGGGTCGGCTATCCCGTCGTCCACTACCTGCACCGCCCGATCGCCCGTGAAGAACTCATCTCCTTCTTCGTGGCCGCCGATGTCATGCTGGTGACGCCGCTGCGCGACGGTATGAACCTGGTCGCCAAGGAGTACGTCGCCTGTCACTCCGGCCTCAACGGAACCCTGGTGCTCAGCGAGTTCACCGGCGCCGCGGCCGAGCTCCGCCAGTCCTATCTGTGCAACCCGCACGACCTGGACAGCGTCAAGGACGCCATCGTCGCCGCCCTCACCGACGACCGCGAAACCCGCCGCCGCCGGATGCGCTCCCTGCGCCGCCAGGTCCTGGCCCACGATGTGGACCGCTGGGCCCGGGCGTTCCTGGACGCACTGGCCCAAGGCCAGGTCGCCGGGAAGGCTCTGATGGCCGACGGAAACCATGACGACGAGGACTACCGCGACTAGGGTTCGAGGCCCGGAAAAGGGACGGGACCTTCGGGGGCCTCGACCCCGCGGCGCCGGAGGCGCCGCAATTCAACACAGCTTGTTCACAGCCCCGCGTGCCGGTGACCCTGGCCGAGATCGCGCGGCTCGCCGGTGTCGGTCGGGCAGCAGTCAGTAACTGGCGGCGGCGGC
>NZ_JBKOOL010000044.1:0-35495 GCF_046764065.1 Nocardia sp. NPDC002869 | reverse complement strand
CGGCCGCGGTGATCCGCGACCGGGCCGGAGCTGTTCGGGTGAAGTGACCCCCGAAGGGACGGTCGTACCCTCCCCCGCGGGGCGACGACTATTCCCCGCCGGTCAGTTCCGGGCCGACCAGGCGCTCTGCAGATTCTTCAGCGCATCGGCGTCGAGACCCGAAGCCGCCATGGGGGCGAGATGCTGCTGTTCGGTCTCACCACCGGACTCCGCACCCGGCGCGGGCGGATTCGCGATGATCTCATCCACGGCCGCGGCCAGATCGGCGATGGTGAAGTATTCGAACAGCAACTTCGGCGCCAGTGGCAACCCTGCCTCGTTCGCGCGGGAGGCGAGCTGGATCGCGATCACACTGTCGCCGCCCAGCGCGAAGAAACCGTCGTCGCGCCCGACCTCGTCGATCTCGAGGAGTTCGGCCAGCAGTGTGGCAATGGTCCGCTCGGTATCGGTCAGCAAGGTCGGGCCCGCACCCGTGGCACCGGACACCGCGACCGGCTGCTCGTGGCGGATCACCACACGTCCGGTATCCCAGTTCTCCGGCAGTAGTCGCAGATCGCCGACCGGGTGGGTCGATTCGGTGGCGAAGCTCTCCACCACACGGGCCAGCACATCGGCGAAGACCGCGCCGGTCGCCGGCTCGTAGAGGTCGGTATTGACCACTACTCGGGTCGTGAGGTCACCGTTGGTCTCCACCGTGTAGTCGAAGTGGATATCCATGAACGACACTTCGTAGTGCTTGGCGATACTGGTGACCGTGGTGGCGCCGTCGGCCGTGAAGCCGGCCGCCGGAAACCGGTGGCGGAAATGCATGACCACCTGGAACAGCGGGTTTCGCGATAACGTACGCGGCGGATTGATCGTCTCCACCAGTCGTTCGAAGGGAACGCCCTGCCGGGTGATCGCGTCCAGCGCCGCGTCCCGGACCCGGGCCAGCACCCCGCGCGGGGTCGGATCACCGGAGAGATCATTGCGCAGGACGACCATATTCGCGAAGAGGCCGATCATCCGGTCGGTCTGCTCGTCGAGCCGGTTGGCCACCGCGGCCCCGATCGGCAGGTCGTTCCCGGCGCCGAGGGCGTGCAGGGTCACCGCGCTCATCGCCTGGCACAGCATGAAATCGGTGGCGCCGGCCGCTTCGGCCTGCTGCCGGGCGGCCTGCCAGGTGGCGGCGGGCACCACGCGGGTCGTACTCGCGCCGTTGCGGGCGAGTACGGCCGGACGCGGACGGTCGTGGGCGACCGCGATCTCGTCCGGCATTCCGTCGAGTGCCGCGCACCAGTAGTCCAGGAGTTCCTGGCCGTAAGCACTGACCGCGCCCTGCCCAGGCGCCCGGTCGAAGACCTCCCGCTGCCAGATGGCGAAATCGGCGAACTGGATCTCCAGCTCGGGCCAGTCCGGCGCCTGCCCGGCCAGCCGCGCACGGTAGGCCGTGGTCAGATCCTCGACATAGATATCGCACGACGCGCGATCGGCGATGATGTGATGCATCAGGATCGACAGCACATGGGTGTGCTCGTCGAGCACCAGCAGACGCACCCGCAGCTGGATCTCGGTGCGCAGGTCGAAAACGTAGGCGGCGTCCGCGGCCAGCTCGGTCTCGAGCCGTTCGGCGGGATCGGCCGCGCCCACACGCAGATCGACGACAGGCATGGGGACCGGCGCCGGCGGGGCGATGTGCTGGTACGGAATGCCCTCGTGTTCCGGGAAGGTCGTACGCAGCGACTCGTGGCGGGCGGACACATCGGCGACCGCGGCACGCAGCGCCTCGAAATCGAGCGGCCCGTCGAAACGTAGGGGATAAGTGACGTTCTCGCCGTCGATCGCGCCTTCCATCCGACGCTGCAACCAGTACATGCGCTGCGAATAGTTCAGCGGAGTGCGCTCGGGACGGTCCCGGCGTACCAGGGCGGGCCGGACCGTGGCGCGGGCCGCGGCCGGGTCCGCCGCCGGGCCGGCTTCCGCACCGTCGTCGAACTCCGCCATATCGTCGATATCGATACCGAACTCGTTCTGGAACTCGGTCACCATATACGCGGCGAGACCACCGACGGTGGGAGTGTCGAACGGGACCCGCATATCGATTTCGAGACCGAATTCGGCCCGGATCATGGAGATGAGGCGCGCGGCGAGCAGCGAATGACCGCCCAGCTCGAAAAACGAATCGCCGACGCCGATCCGGGGCCGGTCGAACAGCCGGCCGTAGAGTTCGGCGATACGCCGTTCGGTGGGCGTGCGCGGCTCTCGGAATTCCCGGGTGGCCGGGCCGAGTTCCGGAACGGGCAGTGCCCGGCGGTCCAGTTTTCCGTGGGTGGTGAGCGGGATGCGATCGATCACCGTGAACGCCGCGGGCACCATGTATTCGGGTAGCCGAGCCGCCACCCGCGCACGCAGCGCGTCCAGGTCGAGTTCCACGCCGGGCACAGGCACCGGGTACGCGGCCAGGATCTGTCCGAGCGTGGGATGCTCGGCGACCACCACGACCGCGTGCGCCACCTCCGGATGGTTGCTGATCGCGGCCTCTACCTCGCCGAACTCGATCCGGTGACCGCGAACCTTGACCTGTTCGTCGGTCCGGCCGATGAATTCGATGACGCCGTCGGCGCCGCGGCGGCCCAGATCGCCCGTACGGTAGAGGCGGCGGCCGGGACGAAACGGATCGGCGACGAACCGTTCGGCCGTCAGCGACGCCCGGTCGTGGTAGCCGCGGGCAAGCTGATCGCCGCCCAGGTAGATTTCCCCGACCACCCCGTTGGGCACGAGTTGCAGCGCGTCGTCGAGCAGGTAGAGGTGAACATTGCGGTTCGGGACGCCGATCGGCACGATCCCGGTCCCCTGCGGGCCCTCGACCGGCATATGGGTGGAGCACACCACGGCCTCGGTGGGACCGTAGTGATTGCGCAGCTGGGCGTCGAACCGCGCGGTGAACCGGTCGGCCACCTCGCCCGGCAACGCCTCGCCCCCCACCGGCATATGCCGCAGCGCGGTCCAGTTGTTGATCTCGGGCAGCATCAGGAACGTCGCCAGCATCGACGGCACCATGTGCAGCACCGAGACACCGTGCCGGGTCACCAGATCGGCGACATAAGGAATATCCCGATAGGCGTTGGGTTTCGGGATCACTACGCACGCACCGACGTACTGCGTGACGAAGATATCCAGGAGCGAGGCGTCGAAACTCACCGAGGTGGACTGTAGTACCCGGTCCGCGGGGGTGAGTTCCCATTCGGCGGCGAAACTCGCCAGATGGTCGGCGATCGCCGCGTGCGGGACCGGAACGCCCTTCGGCCGCCCGGTGGAACCGGAGGTGTAGATGACATAGGCGATATTGCCCGGGTACAGCGGCGCCACCCGGTCGCTGTCGGCGGGGTCGGTATCGGCCAGGGATTGTGCGGCGGCGACCGCCTCGGCATAGGCGCTTTCGGTGAGCAACAGCCGCGGCCGCGCGTCGTCGATCAGATAGTCGACCCGCTCGGCGGGGTAGCTCGGGTCGATCGGCAGGTAGGCGGCACCGGCTTTGAGGATCGCCCAGGCCGCGACGATGAAGTCCACCGAGGTGGCGAGGCCGAGCGCGACGATGTCCTCCGGACCGACCCCCTGACCGATCAGCCAGTGCGCCAGTCGGTTCGCCCGCGCGTTGAGTTCGGCGTAATCGAGCTCGACCTCGTCGGAGACCACCGCGAGGTTGTCCGGAGTCGCGGCGGCCCGTGCTTCCAGTTGCGCCACCAGGGTGGTCGGGATGTATTCCGCCAGCGGCCCGTGCGATACCTCGAGCACCGCGGCGCGGTCGGCGCCCAGGATGTCGATCTCCGAGAGGCGACGGCCGGGTTCGGCCAGCACGGTGTCCATCAAGTGGAGGTAATGATCGAGCAGTTGGTCGACGGTACGCTGCTCCAGCCGGTCGACCAGGTAGGTCGCCTCCACTCGAGCGCCGGCCCCGTCTGCGACGATCATCAACCCCAGCTCCTCCTGTGCCACCGCACTGGCAAGCGGGAGTTCCGTGGACTGCACACCGGGCAGATCGAATCCGTCGACCGCACTGCGCATCCCGAAGCTCAGTTGGACCAGCTGCGCCAGGCCGTCCCGGCCCGCCACGCGATCGGGGCCGACCGCGTGCACGACCCGGTCGACGCCCACGCCCTGATGGGCGAAGGCCCCGGTGCAGGTTTCGACAGTGGATTCGAGCAGCGTGGCGAAGGTGGCGTCGCGCTCGGCTCCGGCGCGGATCAGCACCGTGTTACCGAAATAGCCGAGCAGTGCGTCGGCACCGCGCCCGGACCGATTGCTCACCGGCACCGAGATCAGGAAATCGGTGGCCGCGGTGTAGCGGCGGACGAGCGCCTGGAAACCGGCGAGCAGTACCGTGAACGGAGTCGCCGAGTACTGTCGGCCGATCGTGGCGACTCGGCTCATCAGCCCGTCCGGCAAGGTCCGCACCCGGGTCTCCGCGTCCCGGCCGTATCCCGCGGTCGCGGACCGGCCCGGCAGCTCGAGGCGGCTGGGCAGCGGTGTCAGCATCGCGCGCCAGTAATCGAGGTCGGCGGTATCGGAGGCCGCGTTGCGCCGCCGGGACTCCGCGAGATCGACGTACTGGACAGCGAGGTCCGGGAGCACCGCACCCCGGTAGGCCGCACCGAGTTCGCCGAAGAAGACCGACCAGGAATCATCGTCCCAGCAGATGTGGTGCACGGTCAGAATGAGCACATGTTCGGCGATCCCGGTCCTGGCCAGGGTGACGCGCAACGGCGAATCGCTGGTCAGGTCGAACGAACGGGCGAACTCGCGCCGTGCCAGGACCTCGACCCGGCGCTGCCGCCCGGTCTCCGGAAGCGCGGTGAGATCGTGTTCCTGCCAGACCGGTTCGGTTTCGGCCCGGGATACCTGGTAGGGCTCTCCCGTGTCGTCGACCTGGTAAGTGGTCCGCAAGATCTCGTGACGCCCGACCACGACGGCGAAGGCGGCCCGCAGACGTTCGGCATCCAGTTCTCCGTCGAGCCGGTAGGCGACACAGATGTTGAGGGTGGTGTCGTCCGGATCGAGCTGCTGGACGAACCACATCCGGCGCTGCGCCTCCGACAGCGGGCCGGGGTCCGTACCGCGCCGGACCGGCGCCACGTCGGGCGCGGTTATCGCCTGTTCCTCGAGCCGCTGCTGCAATAGGCGTTTACGCCGCTCGAGAATGTCGTCTGCCATAGCTAGCTGTCCTTTGGAATCGCTGCGTGAGTTGAAGTTCGAGGGTCAGGCCCCGACCGGGCCCGCGGCTTTCAGATCGACCGGGCCGAACGCGCGGATCAGCGCCGCTGTGGCGTCCTGCCAGATCTCGACGAACCGCTCGATATCGGATTCGGCGAACAGCGCCTCGCTCCAGCGCAGCAGGGTCACCAGCCGAGGGCCGTCCGCGGTCGCGCCGATACCGGCCAGCACGTCCAGGGCGCACCGCAGACCGAAGTCGGGCTCCGGTGCCAATGGCAGGTTCCCGATCAGTTCGTGCTCGGAAACCGGATTCCACGCGGTGCCGGTCCCGGTCAGATCCACTCGCCCCAGATAGTCGAACAGGATCTGCGGTCCGGGAGCCGCGATGAGGTCCGGGTCCTCCGCCAGATAGCGCAGCACACCGTAGTCCAGGCCGTTGTTCGGTATTGCGGCCACCTCGGCGGCCACGGCCTCCAGCAGGGCCCGGCTCCGGGCCGGATCCTGTTCGGCCACTGCGAGGTCCACCGGCTCGACTCCGGCACCGAACCGCGCGGGGAACATGCTGGTGAACCAGCCCACCGTATGGGAGGTGTCGATATCCGGGCCCAGTACCGCGTCCTCGCGCCCGTGCGCCTCCATCGCGACATAGGCCCCGCCGGCGGCATCCTGACCGCGTTCGGTCCGCCAAGTCGCCAAGGTCACAACCAGGGTCGCGATCAGGAACTCGCGAACACCGGCGACGGCGGCCGGGCTCTCCAGTAGCGCGGCGGTGGTCGCCGGGGAGGTGTGCATGCGCAGCGCCCGATAGGACCCCCAGCTGTCGGTCGCGGGATCGGGCCGACGGTGGCCGAGCACCGGGTCGGGAAGCGCGACCTGCCGCTGCCAGTAGTCGCGCTGGGCCTGCACTTCCGGCAGCTCCCGGCGCGCGCGCAGAGCCGCCGCGTACTCGCGGTACCCGGTGTGCTCGACCGGTGGGCGCAGAACCGGGACCCGCCCGGCCGCGGCTGCCGGATCGGCGCTCAATTCCGCCCAGCTCGCCGCGAGGTCGGCGCTGATCACATACCAGGAGACCGGGTCGACGGCGAGGTGGTGCACGGTGAGCAGCAGCAGGTCGGTCGGGCCGGGCCGGTGGATCCGGGTCGCGCGGACCAGCCGGCCCGCCGCCGGATCGAGCCGGTCGGCATCGGCGTGCGCCTGTGCGGATATGGTGGCGGGAAGATCCACGCCGCCCGCCACCGTGGTGAGTATCTCCGCCGCGGACACCGCGCCCGGTTCCCGGGTGTACAGCCCGTATCCGGTGGCGGTGTCGGTGAACCGGGCGCGCAGCAGATCGTGCCCGTCCAGCAGCGCCTGCAACACCGCCTGGAGTTGCGGATCGGTGATACCGGCGGGCAGTTCCAGCAGCGAGCCCAGGGAGAACCGGCGGTAGGCCCCGTACTCGTGCATCCACGACAGGATGGGAACCGGACCGACCGCACCGTATCCGGCGGGCGCGTGCCGACGTTGCCCGGCAGTGCTCGAGTCCACCAGCTCGGCCAGTTCGGCGATGGTGCCGACGCCGAGGATCATCCGGGGTGTCGTCGCGATACCCGCCCGGCGCAGCCCGTTCACCAGGGACAGGGCGACGATACTGTCCAGGCCGAGTTCGATGAGATCATCGTCGACGCCCGGCTCGGGACCGCCGGTCAGTTCGGCGATCACGGCACAGATCGCGCGTTCGGTATCCGTGCTCGCGGGAGTGCTGCCGTCCCGGTCCGCAGCGGCCAGAGCCTCCAGTCGGCGCACATCGAGCTTGCCGTTACCCGTCATCGGCAGCGCGTCCAGCGCCAGGATCCGCTGCGGCACCATATAGGCGGGCAGGGAACGGGCGAGTTCGGCCCGCAGACCATCGGCTCGGAAGGCGGGATCGCTTCCGGTGACGAACCCGGCGAGGGCCGTACCGCTGGGCCGCCGATACGGCAGTACCGCCGCCGCGCGCACTCCGGGCAGTCCGGCCAGCGCCGTCTCGATCTCGCCTGTCTCGATACGGTATCCGCGGACCTTCACCTGGCCGTCGGCCCGGCCGAGATAGGCGAGTTCGCCTGTCGGCAGCCGCCGCACCAGGTCGCCGGTGCGATACATCCGCGCGCCGCGCCGGTACGGGTCGGCGACGAAACGTTCCGCGGTACCCGCCGGGCGCCCGATGTACCCGCGCGCCAGCTGAGCGCCGGAGAGGTACAGCTCGCCGACCACACCGTCGGGTACGACCCGCAGCCGGGAGTCGAGGACATAGCCGACGGTGCCCGCGGTGGGTTCACCGATCACCGGTACAGCGCTCGCCGCGGTCACCGCGGCGACGACGGCCTCGACCGTGGTCTCGGTGGGGCCGTAGCAATTGTGGACGGCGGTTCCCGACAGCGCGCCGAGCTGCCGCCACAGCGGAACACCGATCGCCTCACCGCCGAGCGCGAGGACCGCCAGCGGCACATTCCCGTGCTCGTCGACCAGACCGGCCGCAGCGAGCTGCGCGAACATCGACGGTGTCGTGTCGATCATGTCGAGTCCGTAGCGCTGGATACCGTCGACCAACCGGCCCGCGTCCCGCATCTCGGCGGAACCGAACAGGTGGTTGGCATGGCCGTCGAACAGGCCGATCAGCGGCTGCCACGACGCGTCGAAACTCAGCGACCAGGCATGGGCGATCCGCAACGGCCGGCCCAGCCGCGCCACGGCCGGCCGGTACACCCGATCGCGGTGGTCGGCGAAGTAGGCGGCGAGCGCGCCGTGGGTCCCGGCCACGCCCTTGGGTTCACCGGTCGAACCGGAGGTGAAGATCAGGTACGCCCGCTGCTGGGGATGGACCGGCACGGGTAGCACTGTCCGACCGGCGTCGGCGGCCGCCGCGGTATCCATCGGGAGGACAGGTGGCAGGTCCGCGATTTCGTCGAGAACGCCGGCGCCGGCCAGAACCAGACTCGGCCGGGCCTGCCGGAGGATGGATTCGATCCGCGCGGCCGGCAGCTCCGGGTCCAGCGGCACGTACGCGGCCCCCGCGGCCAGCACTCCCAACACGGC
Organism: Nocardia sp. NPDC002869; assembly: GCF_046764065.1. Lineage (NCBI taxonomy): Bacteria > Bacillati > Actinomycetota > Actinomycetes > Mycobacteriales > Nocardiaceae > Nocardia > Nocardia sp. NPDC002869. Next base: position 27,251 of record NZ_JBKOOL010000044.1, on the reverse strand, counting down.
GACAATGGATTCGGCCGAGCGCTCGAGGGCCAGCGCCACCACATCTTCGGCACCCACACCGCGCTCGATCAGCGCTGCGGCCACCCGGTGGGCGGCCGTGGACAGCTCGCGATAGGTGAACTGCCGCTCGGCGGTGCTCAGCGCGAGCGCGTCCGGCGTCGCCGCCACCTGCCGGGCGAACAGCTCCGCCACGCCCACATCGCGGATATCGGCAGCCGGCGCGACCGGTTCGCGCGGCTGTTCACCTGGCAGCAGTACATCCAGTGCGGCGGCGCCGGTCTCGTCGAGATCGGGCAGCCTGCGCAGCACCTGGGCGAGCCGTTCGGGCAGGTCCGCCGCCGACAGCCGGCCCAGTAGAGCGGGTACGGCTTCCACCGCCAGGGTGAGCTCGCCGTCGAGCAGATAGGAGACCACGGCCAGCGGATAGTGGGTGAGTGCTTGGGATTCGATCACAGTGCACTGCGTGCCGCCGGTCAGGGTGACCGGCCGCAGTACATCGCCCACCGGCACGTTCTCGAATACGAACAGGGTGTCGAACAGGCCACCGCGCCCGGCCGCCCGCTGGATCGCCGAGAGACTGAGGTATCCGGCGTCACGCATCGCGACCGCTTCCCGCTGGATACGGCGGCAGGTGTCGAGAGCCCCCTGCGCGCTTGCGGGTCCGGGGTCGAGCCGCACGCGCACGGGGATTGTGTTGATGAACAATCCGATCATCGTCTCCGCCCCGGCCAGCTCGTCGGGACGGCCGGACACCGTGGTACCGAACACCAGATCATCCCGGTCGGTGAGCCGGCCCAGCACCACCGACCAGGCGTACTGGACAGCGGTGTTCAGCGTGAGCCCGCCGGCCCCCGCCCAGGCACGCAGCCGCGTTGTCTCCGCGCTGTTCAGCCGCAGCACATGGGTTTCGGGCACGATCGTGTTGACCGCCGACTCCGCCCGGTCACCGAGGATCAGCGGATCGGCGCCGGCCAGGTATTCGGTCCATTTGCCGAGATCGGCAGTGCTGTCGCGGGCCGCGAGCCAGCCGATGTAATCCCGGTACGGGCGCGGGGCGGGCAATCCTGCGGCCGAACCACCGGCCTGGTAGATCGCGTACATCTCCCGGAAGAACACACCCAGCGACCAGCCGTCCATGAGCAGGTGGTGGGCGGTCAGGATCATTCGGTGCGCGCCGTCGGGAAGGGTTACGAACACCACCCGCAGCGCTGGGCCGCGCGCCAGATCGAACCCGGTCCGGGCCTCCGCTTCGGCCAGCGCCGCGTATTCGTCCGCATCGGCGGTGCGCTCGGACCAGGGCAGCGTCACCGAACTCGGCACGATCTGTACCGGTTTGGGCAGGTCCTGGTCCCAGAAGGCAGCCCGGAGGTTGGGGTGACGCCGCAGTATCACCTCGATACTGCGCCGCAGCAGGTCGCTGTCCACCGGACCAGTGATCTCCAGTGCGAACTGCATGGTGTAGAGATCGTCCGCACCGGCCAATCGCGCCAGGGAGAACAACCCTTCCTGCAGTGGGCTCAGGGCGAGGACATCTTCGATTTCGGGCACCGAAATCTCGTCGGCCACAGGTGTCTCCGTCTTCTCCGTCATGAAGGCGACTCCTCAGCCGTTGCCCGGGAGCCCGATCTCGCGCAGGCCCACTCACGCTAGCGACTTAGGTTAGCCTATGCAAAACCTACCTGCCAGGCGTTCCCCGGATCAGCGAGGTCACCGGGAAGCGGATCCCGTACTGTCACAGTCCGAGAATTTAATGTAGCCTAACCTAACTCATCAGGCGCTGGGTGTAGTGATGAACGGTTCGCCGGGCGGCTCTGACGAGCCGACTTCCGCTGCCCCGCCGCCTGTCACCGAGCGAGCAGATGATCGTGGAGGAGCACCATGCCACCCGGACCCCGTTGGATCAGGCAGTTTCACAAGCCGACTTCCCCCGGCCACCCACCGCTGCTGATTTTCCCGCACGCGGGAGCGGGCGCCTCGACGTATCGCACCTTCTCCAAAGCCTTCAGCGCACACTACGACGTCGTCGTCTTCCAGTACCCCGGACGACAGGACCGGGTCCACGAACCCATCCTGGGGACTCTCCCCGAGATCGCCGCGGGTGCATTCGCCGAATTCCGCGATTCGAACGGCTCCAGCACTGTGCCCATCACCACATTCGGCCACAGCATGGGTGCGACGGTCTCCTTCGAATTCATCCGGCTCGCGGAGGGGGCGGGAACGCCGATCCGGCAGGCGTACATTTCAGCGGCCGTCGCTCCGCATATCGCGGACAGCAAACCACCGACGCCCAAAGAGGACGACGCCCTGCTGGACCATCTCGCCCGCCTGGAAGGCACCGCCGGGGATGTGATGACCAATCGGGAACTCATGCGAATGACACTGCCCGTCGTCAAACAGGACCATCTCGCGACCGAGAAGTATTCCTGCACTGCAGATATCCGCATTTCGGCGCCGATCCACGTGATCGGCGGGGACGACGATCCGATCGTTTCCCCGGCCGAACTCGATGGCTGGCGCAAGCACAGCGATAACGTCGAGGTCACCCTATTCGAAGGCGGACATTTCTATCTCAACAACCATATCGCCGAATTGGCCGAATTGATCGCGCCCACAGCCTGATCCGCCGAGCACCTGACGAGGACAACAATGACATCGACGGCCGGACCGGACCGTGATCACACAGTAATATCCGGAATGGCCGTGGAGGCCCCCGGTGGAATCGATACCCTCGGCTCCTATTGGTCGGCCCTGGTGAATTCGCGCGAACTCATCAGCCCGTTCCCGCGTGATCGCGACTGGCGAATCGAAGAACTGCTCTCGCTCGGGGATATCGAAGGCTGGGGCCGGGTCAGTGACGCGGGTGGATTCCTCGAGCGTGTCGCGGATTTCGATCCGTCTTTTTTCGGGATCTCGCAGCGCGAAGCCCTGGGTTCGGATCCGCAGCAGCGAGTCGGACTGCGTGTCGCCTGGCGGGCACTGGAGAACGCCGGCATGAACCCCGGCATGCTCGACGGCGCGGACGCGGGGTGTTATATCGGCGCCTCACCGATGGAATACGGGCCCAGCCTGAGCCAGGTCAACGAGCACTCCGGTTTCCGCACGGTAGGTACGGGACAGCTGGGCGTGGCCGGACGTATCTCGCACGCGCTGGGACTGACCGGCCCTTCGATGTGTGTCGATTCGGCGTGCGCCTCGTCGCTCACGGCACTGCATCTGGCGGTTTCCGCGGTCCGCAACGGCGAATGCGAATGGGCGGTCGCCGGGGCGGTCTGCGTGATGAGTTCTCCCATGGCGTTCTACGAGTTCGCCAAGAACGGTGCGCTCGCCCCGGATGGGCACTGCCGGGCCTACTCCGACGACGCGGCCGGAACACTGTGGGGCGAGGGTGCCGTGGCCCTGCTGATCGAACCCGAATCGCGGGCGCGGCGGCTGGGCCATCCGATCTACGGCCGGGTCCTGGCCAGCTACACCAATCACAACGGTAAAGGCCGCCCGATCCTGGTGCCGCGCGCCGACGCCCAGGAGAAGCTGGTCCGGCGGACCGTCCAGCTCGCCGGAATCGACCCGGCCTGTATCGGCATGATCGAAGGCCACGGCACCGCGACCCGGGCGGGCGATGTGGCCGAACTCACCGCGCTGCAGAATACCTACGGCACCGCGGGCGGGGATCCGGTACTCGGTTCGGTGAAATCCAATGCCGGCCATGCCCAGGCGGCCGCCGGCATGCTCGGGCTCGCGAAACTGCTGCTCGCCGGCCGGCACGGCGAGATCCCGCCGACTCTCCACGCCGGCAATCCCACCACCAGAGTCGACTGGAACCGGTCGAGCCTGCGGTTGGCCACCACCGTGGAGCCCTGGAAGCCGACGGACGGCGTGCGCTACGGCGCCGTTTCCTCGTTCGGCGCGGGGGGCGCCAATGCCCACGCCGTCATCGCCATTCCCCCGCACGAGGAGAACGACCATTTCTGAGTATCAGCTCCCCGACGGGACCGTTCCGGTTCTCCTGTCGGCGCCCACCCCCGCGCTGCTGGCCGCGGAGTCCCGCGCCCTGCTCAGCTATCTCGACACCCGCCCGGACATCCCCGTACGGCGGATCGCGGAAATGATCTTCCGGACCCGGGTGGCCCGGCGGCATCGCGCGCTGGCCATGGTCACCGATACCGCCGAGCTGATCGATGCCCTGCGTGCCGTGGCCGCGGACAGCGAGCATCCGCGGGTCGTCCGCTCGGGTGCCGCCGCGGCCGGTCGCGGTATCGCGTTCGTCTTCCCGGGCCAGGGCGGACAGCGTCCCGGAATGGGCCGGCTCTTCTACGACCGGATTCCTGCCTTCCGCACCGAAGTCACCCGCTGCGACGAGGTTTTCCGCGAGCTCTTCGGCGAATCCCCGCTGGACTACCTGCTCGACGAGAACGCCCCCGCAGACGACATCGCCCGGATCGTGCAGCCCGCGCTGTTCGTGCAGATGGCCGGGCTCGCCGCCGCCTGGCGGTCGGTGGGTGTGGCACCGGCTGCCGTGCTCGGGCACAGCCAGGGTGAGATCGCCGCGGCCTATGTCGCGGGGCTGATGACGCTGCCGGATGCCGCGCTCGTCGTCGGCACCCGGGCCCGGGCGGTGGACACCATCTCCTCCGACGACTACGCCATGGCGGTGATCGCGGCCGATCGCGAAACCTGTGAAAACCTGCTGGCCCGACGTTCGGGCTGGGCGCAGGTCTCGGTGGTGAACTCGCCGAACATGGTCGCGCTGTCGGGTGAACGCGCTACCGTCGCCGAAGTGGTGGACGCCTGCACCGGGCAGGGTATCTTCGCCCGGGTCATCCGGGTCCGGTATCCCGCGCACACCGGCATGGTCAACGAATTCCGCGACGATATCCACGAAGCGGTGAACAATCGGCTGGCGAATCAGTACTTCGCCAGTGGGGAAATCGCCTGCATCGGCGCCACGCTGGGCGCCGAGATCACACCCGATCTGCCGATCGGCGACTACTGGTTCTGGAACCTGCGCAACCCGGTGCGCTTCGACAAGGCGGTCGCGGCCGCCACGACGCGTGAGATCGGCACCTTCGTCGAGATCGCCGAACATCCGACCCTGCAGCTGGCGATCCAGGAAAATCTGTCCGCGCTGGGTGCCCCGGGCGCCCGGGTGGTGGGCAGTTCGAACCGCGCGGCCACCGATCTGCGCGAATTCACCCGCAATCTGGCGGTTCTCGCCGTCGACGAACCGGATTTCCGCTGGGAGAGCCTGCGGGTCGGCGCGGACGCGCCGCCCGCGTTACCGCTGCCGGATTTCCCGCACGCCCAGATGAACGAGGTGCGGTTGTGGCTGCCGTCCCACGCGGATACACCCGCCGGTGACCGGGCCACGGGAGCGCCCGTTCCGCAACCGATGCGACCGGTTTCCGGCACCGCCCCCGCGCAACTGCTCGTCGAACGCTGGACCCGGCTGACCCGCCGCAAGATGGTCGCGCCTCGCCGGTTGGGCATCATCGACCACACCGGCACCCGGGCCGAGCTCGTGGCCGGGCTCTGCGCCGAAGCGGCGCGTCACGGGGCCACCGCGCAGGCCGTCGACCCCGCGAGCGGGCCGGTCACCGGCGATATCGACACCCTCGTGGTGCTGCTACCCGAGTACCCGGAGTTCACCGCCGCGGCGGCCGCGGCGGCCACCGCGGATTTCTTCGGCGCCCGCGCGTGGTGGCCCGGCCTCTCCGAGGCGATCACCGGCTGCTGGCTGGTGACCGTCGGCGGTGAGGCGGTCAGTGCCGGCGACCCGGCTCCGCATCCGGTCGCCGCCGCCGCCAGTGCCGGTTTCCGCTGCGCGGGGACCGAATTCCCCGGCGTCACCTTCGCGCACCTGGATCTGGCGCCCGGCGCGGTCGCCGCGGGGTCGATCCTGACAGCACTGCACACCGCCGGTGAGACAGAACTCGCTCTGCGCGACGGCGGACTGTACGCGAAACGCCTACGCACCGGTGCACCCGGCAAGCCCTCGGAACCCCCGGCGAATATCGTCATCACCGGCGGTACCGGCAGTCTGGGCTTGCGGATCTGCGAACATTTCGCACGGGCCGGCGCAGCCCACATCACCCTGGTGAGCAGGTCCGGGGAGAGCGCGGAGGTCACCACGGCACTGCGGCCGCTCCGGCAGGGTTCCACCCGTATCCGGGTCAGCGCCTGCGATATCGGTGATCCGGCCGCGGTGGCGCGGTTGGCCGCGGAACTCCGGGACCACCCGGCGGATCTCGTATTGCACGCCGCCGCCGATTACGCGGGCATGTCCGAGCTCGAACTCGCCGCGATCACCACCGACCAGGTGCAGCGATTACTACACGGGAAGACGATCGGTGTCGAGAACCTGCTGGGCTCGCTACCCCGGTCCCGGGATTGCCGATTCGTACTCTTCTCGTCCCTCGCGGCCACTCTCGGCGGCCGCGGCAAGATCATCTACGCGGCCGCCAACCGGATGCTCGATGCCTACGCCCATCGGGCTCGGGCCGCGGGATACGACTGCGTCTCGATCCAGTGGGGACAGTGGGCGGACTACCGGGGACAGAACGCCACCGATATCGCGCAGCTCGCCGCCGTGGGCTACCTCCCGATGAATTCGGCGGATGCCATCGCCGTCGGGCTGGGCGCGTTGCGGGACAACGCCGTGGTCGCCGCTTTCGATTGGGACCGCGGTCGGTCGGTACTCGACGCCTACGGTTATGAGCCGGTGCTGTCCGAACTGCGAACGCCCGCGCCTGCCCCAGCCGTACTCGCCGCGGCCACGCCCGCGCCGGCCACCGTGACCGACCCGGCGGATCTCGGGAACCGGGTGGTCGAGGTACTCACCGAGGTGCTGGGCTCCGACGACAGTGAGAGCCTCGACACCGCACTGCCACTGGTGGCACTCGGACTCGATTCGTTGCAGGCCTTGGAGTTCCGACGCCGGATCGAACGCGAGTACGGCTACAAGCTGGCGGTGTCCGATCTGCTCGGCGGCGCGACCGTCGACACCGTCGTGGCCGGCCTCGGCGGGCACCCGGAGAGCGCACCGGCCCGGACTGCGGCGACCAACGCATGCGGACCGAGGTGACAGTAGCCCCGGTGGCCCGTCCGGTGTCCGGGCCCGCCCGGAGCCGAGCTGTCCCGATCTGCATCGCATCTGCGCCGATCTCGGATATTCGCGGGAGTTCGCCGATTTCCTGCGGAGTTCGGCGGAGAACCTGACGGGCCTGGCTCAGGATCGGGTGCGGGTCCAGGAGTTGCTGTTCCCCGGCGGCGATATGCTCACGGCAGAGAGGGCCTACCGCGAGAACATCATCAGCCACTACCTCAATCCGGCCGCCCGAGAGGCGGTAGCCGGGATCACCGCGCGCGTCGCCGCCGACCGCGCCCCGGTCCGTATCCTGGAACTCGGGCCGGTATCGGAGGCACCATCGAGGAGATGATCTCCGGCTTGGCGGAACTGCCGGTGGACTACCACTTCACCGATGTGGCCTCGACAGGGCCCGCCGGACCACCGGCACTCGACCGGAAACGCTCGCCGTTCCACCTACCGCTCAGCGCGCCGTGGAACTTCCCCGCATCCGGCCGGCGATCGAGCGGGTGCGATCGGGTTCCGGTCCCAGAATGCGATCCGACAGTTGGCCGAGGCAGCTGAGGTTCGGAAACCCCGGCCCCTGCGCCAGGCCGGCCAGGTTCGGAAGGTAGAGCTTGGTGTCCAGACCCGAGACCGCCAGATCGTATCCGATCGATGATTCCAGGCGCTGCTGGGTGATCGGACCGCCGAGAGCCAGCTCCACCAGATCGGCGGCGTCGGTATCGAACATATCCAGGAACCACAGCGGTTGGCCGCCGGTCGCGTCCACCACAAGGTCGAAAGTGTGCACCCGGTCTGCCCGGTTCTCGTTGCGCAGGGTGAGGGCGACGCTCCCATCCTGATCCGCCACCTGCACGACGCGCCCCTGCAGATGGTGTACTCGGGCATCACCGAGCAGGTTCTCCTGCACCCGTACCGAGAAGACACCCCGGTCGGTACGCCGGACGACATCGCGGCGCTCCTCGATACTCAGCCCGCGCCATTTGGCCGGATCGCTGAACAGCGAGTTCTCGAAATAGCTCTCGCCCCGGGTGTAGATCGTGGCGGCCGGGGAGATCACCGAGAGGGTCAGCACGTCATGGTGGACCAGTTCGTCCATGGCCGAGCCGGCGGTTTCGCCGCCGCCGATGACCGCGGCCCGTGACGATACCGGCAACTGCCGGCGCCCGACCAGATCCCAGAAGTCGGCGATACTGAGCATCTTCGGGTGATCGGCCAGCGCCCGGCGACTGTTGCCGGGCCCGGTGATCATCAGCCGTTCCGCTTCGATATCGGTGGCGAGGCCGTCGGCGTCCACCACCGAGACCACCCAGCCCTCGGCGCCTGCCGAAACCTTGCGCACCGCACCGGCGACAAGTTCGACATCGGTCTTGTCCGCGACCCACTGCAGGTATTTCGCCCATAGGTGATGCTGCGGACCGGGCCGCCCGCGATCGATCCATTCGGCATAGGTGCCGCGTTCCACCAGGAACGACATCCAGCTGAAGGCCAGCATGGCCTCGTCGATCTCCCGGTGGCGATTACGCGCCCACACCGAGTGGTACGGGAAGCCGATATCCTTCTCCGGACTGGTTCCCAACCGGTGCTGACCGTTGGTCCAGCCCCCGCTGGGCAGCCAATTGCCGCCCACCGCATGCGCCTCCACCACGATCACCTGCGGCGCGGGCAGACCGAGTTGGCGCAAGACCTGTGCTTTCGCCGCGACCGCCATGGCTTTCGGGCCCGCGCCCAGCACCAGAAGTCTGTCCACCGGTTCTCCCATCTCCATCACACCCGCCCGGCGAGCCGGACACTCGACCGCAGCCGGAAGCATCACGCTCTGCGGACCACCCTACCTATGTTTGCGTAGGCTTACCTAAATAATGCGGCACACATTTCGCCCCACCGGCTTCCCTGCCGATCCGGAACCCCGCGGTCCCCACTAGGTTTGCGCGAGCACTTCGGCATCACTCATCTCCGCGACCTCGAGGTACACCCGCGCGACCTGCGCCAACCGACCGGGTTGCGGATCCGCCGCGGTCAGCCGCTCGGCCAGCGCGGCGATCGTGCGCGCGGCGAAGATATCGGCGACCAGCGCGTGATCGGCATCCAGCCACTCCCGGATCCGGGCGATCGCGGTGGTGGCCAGCACCGAATCCCCACCCAGCTGAAAGAAATCGTCGTGCACACCGAGCTCGGTACCGCCCAGAACGCCCGCGAAGATATCGAGCAGCGCGCTTTCCACCTCGTTGCGCGGCGCACTGTCGGCCGCGCCCTCGGCGGCGGATTCCAGCAGTGCCAGTACTGCTCGCCGGTCCAGTTTGCCGTTGCCGGTCAACGGCATGGCATCCAGCAACTCGATGCGGGACGGAATCATGTAGCCGGGCAGCCGATCCGCGATCGCCGCCACGACATCGCCCGCGTCACCCTGCGCACCGACCACCGCGGCCACGAGCCTGGGCGCGTTCGACCCCAGCACGGCCGCCACCACGTGCCGCACCCCGGGGGCGGTCCGCAAGGCGGTCTCGACCTCGCCGAGCTCCACCCGGTAGCCGCGGATCTGCACCTGGTGATCGGCGCGCCCGAGGAATTCGATCGTACCGTCGGGCCAGTAGCGGGCCATATCGCCGGTTCGGTACCAGCGCAGTCCGTCGTGCTCGACGAATCGCTCGGCAGTCCGCTCGGGGTCGTTGCGGTAGCCGATGGCCACATTCGCCCCACCCACCCAGAACTCACCGGGCACCCAGTCCGGGCAGTCGCGGCCGGCCGCCGAGACCACCCGGCAGCGCACATTGCGCAGCGGCACCCCGAACGGCACCGTCGACCAGTGCGCCGGCGGCTCGGCAACCTCGCAGATGGTGTTGTGGATGGCGGTCTCCGTGGCGCCGCCCAGGCCGGCGAACCGGCAGCCGGGCACCTGCCGGGCCAGGCGGCGAGCCAGGTCGGCGCCGACCCAGTCGCCACCCAGGGTGACCGCGCGCAGCGAATCGCCGAGTCCGTCCCCGCCGATCTCGAGGATCATATCGAGCATGGCGGGTACGCAATTGAGGATCGAGACCCGGTGCCGGCACAGCAGTTCCACCCAGGAGGTGGCCTCGGCACGCTGTTCGGCGTCCACCGCCACGATCGAACCGCCCGCGGAGAACATACCGAAGATGTCGTAGACCGAGGCGTCGAATTCCAGGGCGGACAGCGCGAGCACCCGGTCGGCGCGGCCCACCCCGAACCAGTCGTTCACCGCGTCGATGGTGTTCATCGCGGCAGCGTGCGAGACCTCCACGCCCTTGGGCACTCCGGTCGAACCGGAGGTGAAGATGATGTAGGCCAGGGCGGCCGGGTCCATCGCAGCCGGGGCCGGCAGCGGATCCGCGTACCGCGCGGCCGTGGCCAACGGCAGCACCCGGATCGCCTCGACACCCATATCGGCGCCCTCCACCGTGAGCGCCACCGTGATATCGCCGGTGCGCAGGATCTCGGCGCGACGCCCGGCCGGCTGGTCGAAACCGATCGGCACATAGGCACCGCCGGCGGCCAGCACGCCCAGCACCGCGACGATCTGATCGGGCCCCTTGGGCAGTTGCACCGCCACCGTGGTTCCGGCGGTCACACCGGCGTCGCGCAGCGCACCCGCCACCGCCAGCGCTCGCCCGGCCAGTTCACCGTAGGTGAGACCGCCGTCTACCCCGTCCCGCGTCCATACCACCGCCGGTAGCTGCGGTTCCGTCGCCGCGAGATCGAAAAGCCCCTGATGCAGGCAGCGTCCACTCACCGGCCCGTCCGTGGCATTCACCTTCGCCCGCACCTGCGCCTGCGCCACGGGCAGGCGCACCGGAGCCTCGGCCTCCCAACCGGCGGGACCGTCGCACAGCCGCGCCACCGCATCGGTGTACCGGGCGAACATCGTTTCGACCATCCCGGCCGGGAACGCCGATTCACGCACATCCCAGTTCAGCAGCAGCCCGCCGTTCACCTCGGTCACCTGTGCGTCCAGGGTCACCTGCGGGCCCTGCGAGATGATCCACACCGGCGCACCGAATGTCTCGGTGACGGTATCGGCGAAGAGTTCGCCCAGATTCAGGGCGCTGGTGTAGACGATGGGCGCCAGCACCGGCTCGCCCCGGTGACGGCCCAGATCGCGCAGAACCTCCAAGCCCGAATACGCCGTGTGCGCGCCACTTTCGTGCATCGCACGCTGCAGGGCCCGGGCTCGTTCGGCGACGGTCACATTCCCGGTGACATCTACTTCGAGCATGATCGACGAGCTGAAATCACCCACCACCCGGTCCACGCCGGGATGGACCGGTTCCCGATGGAACAGCGGGACATTGAGCAGGAATCGGCTCTGCGCCGACCAGCCGCCGATGGTTTCGGCGAAGACCGCGGCCAGGGCCATGGCCGGGGTGAGTCCGCGTTCGTGGGCGGCCGCGAGTAGGCGCTGCCGGTCCTCGGGCGCCAGCCAGTGGTTGTAGCGGACCGTGTGGCGGTCGTCGGAATGCTGACCGGCCGGTGCGGCCGGAAGTTCGGGGGCGCCCGGCATCGTGGCGAGCCGGTCCTGCCACCACCGCCGGTCGCGCTCCCGCGCTGCCGCGTCGATGACCCGCTCGGTGCGGTATCGCCGGTAAGTGTAGGTCTGCTCGGGGACTTCGCGCCCGTGGTAGAACTCGGCCAGATCGGCGACCAGGATGCGGTAGCTCATCGCGTCGCCGGCGATCATATCGACGTCCAGATGCAGCCGGGTCCTGCCGCCGGGGCACAGGCTGAGCACCACCTCCAACATCTGACCCGTCTCGATCGCCAGCCGCTGATGGGTCATCCGGTCCCGTACCCGCTCCAGTTGGGCCGCGGCCGCTTCGGCGGAATCCCCCCGCAGGTCCACCACCGCGAACACCGGCCGTCCGGGTTCGGGCAGCGTCTGCTGGGTACCGTCCGGCAGCACTCTGGTTCGCAGCATGGGATGGGCGGCGACCAGGTCTGCTACCGCTCGTTCGAGTCGTTGCGCATCGACCGCGGCACCGTCGAACTCGACGTACAGATGGGCGGCGACACCACCGAGCTCCTGCTCGTCGGAACGGCCGATCCAGTACGCGTGCTGCATGGGTCCCAGCGGGAAAGGTTCGGATTCCGCGGGTAATTCGGCGCGTCCGTCGGTCGCGGCCGGTCCCCCGGCCGGCACCGGCTCGGGCGTTTCCGTCCGTACATCTGCTCCGCTGTCCGCTTCCGGATGGCGCGGCGCAGTGAGCAGGCGGTACCAATCCGCCACGGTCGGCGCCGCGACCAATTCGGCGAAGTTGATGTCGTGGCCTCGTTTACGCCACCGGCCCGCGAGCTTCATGGTGCGAATGGAGTCCAGGCCGAGCTGGATGAGATCCGCATCGCTGCCGACCTCGTCCACGGCGACATCCAGTTGTTCGGCGACCGCGGCCCGGACCTCGTCGACATCCACCACCGAAGCTTTCCGCCCTGACTCCATCACCGCTGCCACTCCTTCGTCTTCCACGGAAATGCCGCGCAAGCAGCGTAACCCACATAGATAGGGTTGCCTAACCTTATGTGAGCCGATCCGGGCGCACCTCACACACCGGAAGTTCCGGAGAACCCACTCACCGCCGTCGACAGCCGATGCGGCGGAGACGGACCCGACAGCCGATGCGGTCGCCACCCGGACTCCCGCCGCGGAGCACAGGCCCTCCGTCCCGCCACCTCACGAACGGGCAGCCGGCGAGCTCACTCGGGAGTATCGGTGAGATAGCCTCCGCGCCGGAAGAATTCGGCACCGCCGTGTTCGACCCCGGCGCCATCGCGGACGGTGGTGATCAGCAACCCGTGATTGTCGCCGCGAGAGGCGTCCGGCCCGCACACGACGACGCCTCCGCCCTCCTGCACGATGACCCGGCCCGGCGTACCGCCGTAGCGCGCGGCCGACACCGCCGATTCCAGAACCTCGATCCGCTGACCGCGGTAGTAGGAGAACGCGCGGGGATAGGGCGCGGACAGCGCCCGGACGAACCGCTCCAGATCGGCGGCATGAGCCCGCCAGTCGATCCGGCTGTCCCGATCGGAACGCTTGTGGAAGTAGGTGCGCGCCGCTTTGTCCTGCGGCCGCCATTGCGCGGTCCCCGATTCGAGCGCCGCCAGCGCCTCGTGTACGGCGCCGGGAATGAGTTCCATACCGGCGAGCACCAATTCGGTACCTGTGGCGGCGGGGCCGATGGGCAGCGAATGCTGCACGAGGATATCGCCGGTGTCGAGTTGCTCGTCCATTCGATGTACCGTCAGGCCGAACTCGGTGGCACCGCTGATCAGCGCCCACAGCACCGGCGAGAAACCGGTGAACTTCGGCAGCAGCGAATCGTGCAGGTTGAGAGTGCCGTGGGTGGGCATGTCGTACAGCTCCGGCGGCATCCAGGTGTACCAGCTGTTCACCACGATGACGTCCGGCTCGGCCCGTTCGACCAGAGCGATGGTCGCGGCATCGGCACGTTCGGTCAGATGCACCGGTATCCCGTGCTCGCGGGCCAGCTCCTCCACCGAATCCGACCAGATCCCCTTGTAGGAGTCCGCACTGGCCGGATGGGTGACGGCGAGTACCACCTCGTGCTCGGAATCGATCAAGGCCTGCAGAGTCTTCCGCCCCCAGGTCTGGAACCCGAACGAGACGATACGCATGAAGAAACCCCATCTGTGGAAAGCTGGTCGGACAACAGCTCCGGCACGCCGGAGAAGAATCGCCCGCGCGAGCGAGCGATGACGAGCGTGCGGATCCCGGCGACCATCGGGGGCGGCCGCCCAGACCTCACGATTCGATGATCAGCCGGCCTTCCGCAGTCCACCGGCCACGCTGCGCGGTCCGGAACAGCCGGGCGCCGGGTTCGTACGGGTCGGCCACGAACCGGTCCCGCTCGCCACCGTCGGCCAGGTCCGCCGCGAGGGCCCGGCCACCGACGTACACATCGCCGACCGCGCCGGGCGGCACCAACCGGCCTTCGTCGAGCAGGAGCACCTTCGCACCCGGGACGGGACGCGTCCACCCCGTGGGCGCCAGCGGACCGCGGGCGACCGCGCCGAGGTAGGCGCGCGAATGGTAGGCCACGGTCGCCACCGCATCGGGCGACAGGCACCGCACGGCTTCGAGCAGTGCGGATCCGCCGTAGGTACCGACCAGGTCCCAGCGCGCCACGGTCGGCAGCAGTTCGATCCCTTCGGCCATCAGCAGAACCGGCAATTCGGCGTCCGCGACCACCTGGGTGACACCGTAGGACTCGATCAGTCCGGCGAGCAGCGCCGGATCCCGGCGCTGCGTTTCCGTCGGGACCACCACGGAGGCACCGGCGGACCAGGCCGCCAGCAGGTCGGCGGCATTCTGCGGATCGCTCCACGGCAGCGCCAGCAGGCGGACATCCGCGGGCCGGGCCGCCGGATCGACACGCCGCAGGCGGCGATCGGCGGCGACACCGCGCCGGTCGGCGACGGCCACCGCGAGGGCGTCGGCGCCCAGCAGCAGCCCGCGGCCGCCGAGTCGCCCGACACCGACCCGGGAAGCGGTGACGATTTCGGCGAGCAGGGCGGTGACGCCGGTCGCGGTGGGGACCGCGGACGAGCGGTGCACACCGCTGAACCGGTCGGTGCCGCCGAACAGGTCGCCATAGGTCAGCAGACCGTCCGCGCAGCGCGCCGCCACCCTGCTCTCGGGGATCATGCGGCCGTGCCGGAGCACGGTGACCAGGGCACAGACGTCACCGGGTTCGACACCCGTCGCCCACTCGCCCAGTATCCGTTCGCGCTCGACGGCCGTCGGGCCGGGTAAGACCAGTGGGTCGATCCCCTGGACGTCGACGACAGTCATCAGCCACCTCCTGCTACGGACAGCGGAGCCGGAGTCGACCACGATGGATCGGTCACCGGTTCTCCGCTACTGTTCGGGACGACCGCGGCGGCCGAACCAGCGTCAAGCTTAGGCTTACCTTACATTGCAAGAGGGCAATTCTCCAGATCGCATCCGGGACACTTCGGCAAGAATTGCTTAGGCTAAGCCAACACACCGCGTTCCGCTGGCTGCGCGGATCCCCGCACACCCGTGGTGACATTCCCGCTACCGCCGATCCCCTATGCGACAGGCTGTTCCAGTCGCCGGCCGCCGGCCCGCGAACGTTCGTGCCGGATCAGTCCGCATGCTATGCCGCACCGGCTCCGGAAGGCCCGACCCGGGCGCATAGTTAGGTTAAGCTAACCTTTATGGGTAGAGGCAGTAATGGCGTAATCATGAAGGTGTGGCGGGCCGACGACTACCGGCTGACCGTCACCTCCACGGAGCGGCTCACCGACAAGTACGTCCGCATCGGCTTCACCGCCGGGGGTCTACTGGCCGATCACCCGGTGCACCCCACGCAGTTCATCCGGCTGTGGATCCCCGACGCCGAAACCGACAAATTGCACCACCGCGGTTACACCCTCATCGACCAGGACCCCGACAACGACCATTTCCACATCGAGTTCGCCGTGCACAGCGGACCGGCCAGCCAGTGGGCCGAACGTGCGCAGGTCGGCGATGTCATCGAAACCTCGGTACTGGGTTCCAAGTTCGAACTGCCCGCGACCGCACCCGGCGAGTACGTGATCTTCGGCGATTCCGCTTCCCTACCGGCGATCAACACGCTGCTCGAATCGATCGGCGACGTCCCGGCCCGCGTCTGGCTGGAATGGCAGTACGAATCGGACACCGGCCTGCCGGTCCGCAACAAACCGCACCACGAGGTCACGTGGATCCAGCGCATCGACGACGGCCGTGCCATGCGCGAGCAGGCCGAACAGCTCACCGTCGCCCCGGATGCCTTCGCCTGGGTCGCCTGCGACACCGCCAGCACCCGCGCCATCGTGAAGAGCCTGCGGTCCACCCACGCGCTGCCGAAAACGCAGATCAAAGCCCAGGGCTACTGGAAGTAACCGCCGTCACCGGCCGCGGGCGGCCCGGCCGGCGCCCGGGCCGCGCGGACTATGCTGCGACCGGTGAGAAGAAGGCAGCAGCCGCCGCTGCCGAAGCGGTTCGGGCTGGACCCGGCCCGGTTGCGGCTGCCCGAAGAAGGCGACTGGGCGACCGTACGCGACCATCTGGTCCATCGGCTGCCCCGCGTCGATCCCGCGCGCATCGACGAAATGCTGCATGCCGGCGAGATCGTCGATCTGGCGGGGCCGCTCACGCCCGACGCACCCTATGCGCCCGGGGGCGCGGTCTGGTTCCATCGCGATCTGCCCGACGAGAAACCGGTACCCTTCGACCTGCCGATCGTCTACCGCGACGGCACCATCCTGGTCGCCGACAAACCGCATTTCCTGGCCACCATTCCGCGCGGCAGTCATATCCTGCAGACCGCCCTGGTCCGGCTGCGCCGTGAACTCGACCTGCCCGATCTGATCCCCGCGCATCGTCTCGACCGCGCCACCGCCGGTCTGGTGTTGTTCGTCGTGGACCCGGCCCGCCGCGGCGCCTACCAGACGCTGTTCCAGCGCCAGCGGGTCCGTAAGGAATACGAGGCTGTCGCCGGATTCCGCAGCGGACTGGTCTTCCCGCTGTCTCTGGAGAGCCGCATCATCAAGGAGAAGCACGTTCTGGCCGCGCAGGAGGTGGCCGGAGCGCCCAACGCGCGGACCCGGATCGAGTTCATCGAACGGCGCGGCGATATCGCCCGCTACCGGCTGCTCCCCGCGACCGGACGCACCCACCAGTTGCGCCTGCACATGAACTCACTGGGCATCCCCATCCTCGGCGACGATTTCTATCCGGTGATCACCGATAAATCCGTCGACGATTTCACTCGCCCGCTCCAGCTGCTGGCCGCCACCCTCGAATTCACCGACCCGGTGACGGGCGAGAACAGACGCTTCGACAGCGGCCGCAGCCTGCAGGCCTGGACCGATCCGCAGGGCTGGGCCGGGGACGTGGAACCCGCCCCCGGTTCCTGAATATCCCGGGCAGACCGGGGCGCCGATCGCCCCGAGCTGCCACGACCGGCATCGACCGGGTCGGCCAGGGTGGGCCCGCCGAACCCACCCTGTCGTGTTCGAGCCCGCACCGCGTGCTCTCCGACCGTCCGTACACTGGGCCGAATGCTCCAGCCGGTTACCGAGGAAACAGCTGCTCCGCGCCCCCGAGTCCACGCCTACACCGATGTGGCGGTCGTCGTGGTGGTGCTCACCTGCACCAATCTGATCGCCCATTTCACCACCGCGTGGGCGAATATCGTGAGCGTGCCGATCGCCGCCCTGGTGCTGCTGGGTCTCATGCGCCGGCGCGGCCTGCACTGGTCGGAGCTGGGCCTGTCGCCCCGGCACTGGCGGACCGGGACCAAATACGCGCTCGGCGCGGTGGGGGTGGTGCTGGCAGCGGTGGTCATCGGCGCCGCGCTCCCGCTGACCCGCCCGTTCTTCCTGGCCGACCGCTATGCCACCATCTCCGGCGCGCTCATCGCCTCGATGATCGTGATCCCGCTGCAGACGGTGATCCCCGAAGAGCTCGCCTTCCGCGGGGTCCTGCACGGCACCCTCGATCGGGCGTGGGGCGCCCGGGGCGTCTTCGCCGCCGGATCACTGCTCTTCGGGCTCTGGCATATCGCCTCGTCCCTCGGGCTCACCGCGGGTAACCGGGGCCTGTCCGAATTGATCGGCGGCGGGCCCGCCGGCCGAATCGCCGGGGTGCTGATCGCCGTCGCCGCGACCGCGGCCGCCGCAGTCGTGTTCACCTGGCTACGCCATCGCAGCGGCAGCCTGCTGGCACCCATCGCCCTGCACTGGGCGGTCAATGGGGCCGGCGCCCTGACCGCCGCGCTCCTCTGGCATACGACCCTGGTGTGAGCCCGCCGGCCGCGGGATCAGCAGTGTTCGCAGATACCGGTGGCCGGGAGCTGGATGAAGCAGCTGGAGCACACCACCGTGCGGGCTCCGGTTTCCGGTTTGTGCGCGGTCGTGGCGGTGCGGGTGGTGGCGACCGTCCGCCGGGCGCTACCACCGCGCGGGATCAGCGGCGGGGTGCCGCCGTCCGCGGGCACATCGGCACCGTGGGCCGCGTAGCAGGCCCAGCGCGCGTACGCGGCGTGGGTTTCGATATCGGCCGGCACCGGTAGCGCCGCCAGCTCCAGCACGTACTTGTAACTGTCGCTGACCTTCAGATTGCGTTTCACACACAGGGCCGTGAGCGGCGGCTCGCCCGCATTGTGGCAGCGCCGGGCGACTTTGCGCAGGATCGCGTCCATCCAGGTGCGGGTCGGGGCATCGGTGTGCACCCCTGACATCTCCTGTACCCGGTCGGCGAGTTCCTGCACGGTGACGAAGTATCCGTACTCCGTCGCCGTCTCGGCCAGCACCTCGTGCGCGGCCATCGCCCAGGCCACCGCGGCATCGCGGAAGGTAACCGCTGTACCGTCGTCGATCCGCCAGGCCCCCGAAATCGTTGTCGCAGCGTCCCTCATAGCTCGTACACCGTAGCGCCGTGGACCCTGGGGACGTCAACCGCCCTCCCCTATATCACATTTCGGGTGCCGGAACACACATGGTGAACAGCGCTCACCTCGGCGGCAGGAATGCCTCCGGAGCGACCAGTCGCCACTGCGCTATCGGACCACAGAAACCTGTTCGCGCCGCGCCCGAGCCCAGGCGCGCTGACCGGCGAGCGTCACCACAGGATCGAGCATCCCGCGATCGAAAGCGGCCGGCCGGTCCCCCGGCGCGATCACCCGCGGCCAATCCGGGTTCGCGAGCGCGCCGCGCCCGAGCGCCACCAGATCCGCGTGCCCTTCCTCGAGTACCGTCCGCGCGAGCTCGGGCCCGTGCATACCGCCGTTGGCGATCACGGGCAGCCCCGTGACCGACCGGGCCAGCCGGGTAACGGTCTCTCCGGAGTCCAGGACGGCGGTGTCGTACCAGTCCCGGCCCTCGCTCGCGAGATGCAGATAGTCGACCCCCGCCGTGCCGGCCGCGCGGAAGATCGTCTCGGCCTCCCCCGCCCCGGACCACCGATAGGCGAAATCGTTGACCTTGGTCTGGGAGAGCCGCAGCCCCACCGGGAATTCCGGCCCCACCGCCGTCCGTACCGCCCGCACCACTTCCACCGCGAACCGCACCCGGCCCACCGGATCGCCGCCGTACTCGTCGTCCCGCTGATTGGTGTAGGCAGTGAGGAACTGGTCGATGAGATACCCGTTCGCGCCGTGGATCTCCACCGCGTCGAACCCCGCCGCCCGCGCCCGCTCGGCCGCCGCACCGAACCCGCCCACAATCCGGCGGATATCCGCGCGGGTCGCCGCCTCGGGCAACGCGAACGGACCTTCGCCGCCGTACGCCGCCATCTTGGCCCCCAACGGCTGCACCGCCGACGGCGCGATACTCCGGTCGCCGTAATGATTGCCCTGCACGAGCGCACCGGCGTGCATCAACTGCAAGGCGATCACCCCACCCGCCGCGTGCACCGCGTCGGTGACCATCCGCCACGCTTCGATCTGGCGCTGGGTCACGATCCCGGGCTGGTCCGGGTAGGCCTGGCTGAACTCGGCGTCGATATAGGTCCCCTCCGTGGTGATCAGCCCGAACCCACCCGCGGCGAACTCCGCGTAGTACTCCGCCATGGCGTCCGTGGCCACGCCGTCACCCGCGGTACTCACCCGCGACATGGGCGCCACGACCGCCCGATTACGCAACCGCAACGCGCCGATCCGCACCTCGGACAGAACAGGATGGATGGTCACAGGAACTCCTCGCACTCGCCGGAAACCGCTTCGGGAACAGATTCCGCGCTACCCACCCTTCGTACAAGTACGGTCTTTTCTGTGCGGTAGGCACATTCCGTATACCCATGGAGGTCACATGCACGAGGACGTACCGGATTACTGCACGGTCGAAGCCGCGATGGAAGTGGTCGGCGGCAAATGGAAGATGGCGATCGTCAACCATCTGTTCGACGGCACCCTGCGCTTCGGCGAACTCCGCCGCGCCATGCCCACCATCACCCAGCGCATGCTCACCCGCCAACTCCGCGAACTCGAAGCCGACGGCTTGGTCCACCGCACGGTCTACGCCGAAGTACCACCGAAGGTCGAATACGACCTCACCGAACTCGGCGCGAGCCTGCGGCCGGTGGCGGAGTTGCTCGAATCATGGGGCGAGCGTTACCGGCGCGGGGCAGCCGTATGACCACGGCGGGCTGACGGGCGTCCAACCTGACCAGCACCTGACGACAGTCCCTCCCGGACAGCAAAAATATCCTCGCCTTTTCCGTACTCGACCAACCGCTACCGCCCGGTGGCCCACGTGGGCCTCGCCGGGGCAACCGGACTCGGCCTCCGGGCGTAGGGCACTACATGTCCGCAGGCAGGATCCGGAACGAGCTGAGACCAGGTGTCAGCGGTTCGATCGCACGGAAATCGCGTTGATCGAGTGTGAAGACGCAGTCGGTCTTGTACTTGTCTGCGAGCGCAACACCCACCGCATCGGCAAGGTCGAGTTGCAGTCCTTCATATTCGGCTCGGACCGCCTGCGCCGTGGACAGGTCGACGTGTTTCAATTCGGCGAGCCGGTAACTTCCGTCGATCGTTCGCGCCAGCAGCGCATCGGTGATCTTCATCGCCGCGGGAAAGCCGAGATCGCGACGAGTCAGGTGGTCCAGCTCGGTCAGCACCAGCGGCGAGATGATCAACATCTCGCGCTCCATCACCGACAGTGCTTGCTGGTGTTCCTCCTGGTCGGCATCGAATGCAGCAAACAGCGCAGAGGTGTCGGCAACGATGATCACCGGCGAGCCGACCGCTGCTTTATCTGGTGGTAGACATCATCGCGGATCTCGTCGACGCTGCGTGAGCGCCCACTGCGGAAGACCGGCAATGGGGCGTTGGCGCGTGGACGGTCGGAGGCATCCAGCAGCATCGCGATACCGCGGCGGATGAGTTCGGCCTTGCTCACACCGGTCGCCGCAGCCTCCGCATCGAGCCGGACCTCCAACTCCTCTGGGAGGTACACGGTGGTCTTCATCATGCCACATATGGTACCATCCGCCACGCAGTCGAGGTCCGTGCCGAAACAAGCCGCGCCCGGAGAGCAACGAAGGCCCGCCTCCCAACCGGGAAGCGGGCCTTACGTTTACGACCTTCTCAGCCGAAGAGCGACCTTACTTGGCCTTCTCCAGGACCTCGACCAGCCGCCACCGCTTGGTGGCCGACGTGGGCCGGGTCTCCATCAGCTGCACGCGATCGCCGACACCGGCGGTCTCGTTCTCGTCATGCGCCTTCACCTTGGAGGTGGTGCGAATGATCTTGCCGTAGAGCTTGTGCCGATGACGGTCTTCCAGCTCGACGACGATCGTCTTCTGCATCTTGTCGGAAACAACGTAGCCGGTCCGCACCTTGCGGGTACTGCGCTGCTCCTCCACCTTGTCACTCATGCCGCATCTCCCTTGTCCGCGGGGGCAGTGGCCAAACCGAGCTCGCGCTCACGCATGACCGTGTAGATACGCGCGATCTCGTGACGCACCACACGCAGCCGGCGATTGTTGGTCAACTGACCGGTCGCCATCTGGAAGCGCAGGTTGAACAGCTCTTCCTTCGATTCACGCAGGCGGGAGACGAGCTCCTCCTCGGTCAGCTCGCGGAGCTCTGCGGCAGGGGTACCGGTTGCCATCAGAACTGCTCCTCCCTCGTCACGATCCTGCACTTCATCGGGAGCTTGTGCATCGCGCGGCGCAGGGCCTCACGAGCGGTCTCCTCGTTCGGGTAACTCATCTCGAACATCACGCGACCGGGCTTGACGTTCGCGATCCACCACTCCGGCGAACCCTTACCGGAACCCATACGGGTTTCGGCCGGCTTCTTGGTGAGCGGGCGATCCGGGTAGATGTTGATCCAGATCTTGCCGCCACGCTTGATGTGGCGGGTCATCGCGATACGCGCCGACTCGATCTGCCGGTTGGTCACGTAGGCCGGTTCCAGTGCCTGGATACCGAACTCACCGAACGTCACCGAGGTGCCGCCCTTGGCGAGACCGCTACGGCTCGGGTGATGCTGCTTGCGGAACTTGACCTTGCGGGGCATCAGCATTGGTCAGCCCTCCTGCTTTTCTGCCGGGGGCTCGGCCACCGCGGTAGCGGCGCGCCCGGCCTCGGTGCTGGTCGCGGTGGTGCCGGAGGAACCGGAACGACGCGGGCGGTTCGGACGCTCCCGGCGCGGGCGATCCCCGGCCGGCGCGCTCGGGGCGGCCAGCTCACGCTTGCCACCGACGATATCGCCCTTGTAGATCCAGACCTTGACACCGATACGACCGAAAGTGGTCTTGGCCTCGTACAGGCCGTAATCGATATCGGCACGCAGGGTGTGCAGCGGGACGCGGCCTTCGCGGTAGAACTCCGAGCGCGACATCTCGGCGCCACCGAGGCGGCCCGAGCACTGCACGCGGATGCCCTTGACGTTCGGCGAACGCATGGCCGACTGGATGGCCTTGCGCATCGCGCGACGGAACGCCACCCGGTTGGACAGCTGCTCGGCCACACCCTGGGCGACCAGCTGCGCATCCGATTCGGGGTTCTTGACCTCGAGGATGTTCAGCTGGACCTGCTTCTTGGTGAGCTTCTCCAGCTCGGCGCGGATCCGGTCGGCCTCGGCGCCGCGGCGGCCGATGACGATGCCCGGACGCGCGGTGTGGATATCGACGCGGACCCGGTCACGGGTGCGCTCGATCTCCACCTTGGAGATGCCGGCCCGTTCCATGCCGGTGCCCAGCAGCTTACGGATGGCGACGTCTTCCTTGACGTAGTCCGAGTACTGCTTGTCGGCGTACCAACGGGACTTCCAGTCGGTGGTGATTCCGAGGCGGAAGCCGTGGGGGTTGATCTTCTGTCCCATTTACTTTGCCCCTCCCTTCCGGCGGCCACGAGTGCCACCGGCGGTGGGGACGCTCTCGACCTCGATGGTGATGTGGCTGGTGCGCTTGCGGATCCGGAACGCGCGGCCCTGGGCGCGCGGCTGGAAACGCTTCATGGTCGCGCCCTCGTCGACATACGCCGTCGAGATGACCAGGGTGTCGGGGTTGAGGCCGAGGTTGTTCTCGGCGTTCGCCGCGGCACTGGCCACGACCTTGGCGACCGGCTCGCTGGCGGCCTGCGGGGCGAACCGGAGCAGGTCGAGCGCGTCGGAGACACGCTTGCCGCGAACGAGGTCCACGACCCGGCGTGCCTTCATCGGGGTCACGCGCACGTGCTTGGCGGTCGCGCGCGCAGTCGGATTCTGCGTTTCTGTGCTCATCGCCGCTTGCTCTTCCGATCTTCCTTGACGTGGCTGCGGAACGTCCTCGTCGGCGCGAACTCACCGAGCTTGTGCCCGACCATGTTCTCCGAGACGAACACCGGCACGTGCTTGCGGCCGTCGTGGACGGCGAAGGTGTGACCGATGAAATCGGGGGTGATGGTCGAACGACGCGACCAGGTCTTGATGACCTGCTTGGTGCCCTTGTCGTTCTGCACGTCCACCTTCGCCTGGAGGTGGTCGTCGACGAACGGGCCCTTCTTGAGGCTGCGTGGCATTTCTTACCTCCTCCTTAGCGCTTCTTGCCGGTGCGACGGCGACGGACGATGAGCTTGTCGCTCGGACGGTTCGGCTTACGGGTACGGCCTTCCGGCTGACCCCAGGGCGAGACCGGGTGGCGACCACCGGAGGTCTTGCCCTCACCACCACCGTGCGGGTGGTCGACCGGGTTCATGACCACACCACGGACCGTGGGGCGGCGACCCTTCCAGCGCATACGACCGGCCTTGCCCCAGTTGATGTTCGACTGTTCGGCATTGCCGACCTCGCCGACGGTGGCGCGGCAGCGCACGTCGACGCGGCGGATCTCACCGGAGGGCATACGCAGCGTGGCGTAGGGGCCTTCCTTACCCAGCAGCTGGATGCTGGCACCGGCCGAGCGGGCCATCTTGGCGCCGCCGCCGGGACGCAGCTCCACCGCGTGGATGGTGGTACCGGTCGGGATATTGCGCAACGGCAGGTTGTTGCCGGGCTTGATATCCGCGGTCGGACCGGACTCGATCTTCGTGCCCTGCGCGATGCCCTTGGGCGCGATGATGTAACGCTTCTCGCCGTCCAGGTAGTGCAGCAGCGCGATATTGGCGGTGCGGTTGGGGTCGTACTCGATATGAGCGACCTTGGCCGGCACGCCGTCCTTGTCCAGCCGGCGGAAGTCGATCAGCCGGTAGGCGCGCTTGTGACCGCCACCGCGATGCCGGGTGGTGATCCGGCCGTGGCCGTTACGGCCACCGCTCTTGGTCAGCGGGCGGACGAGCGACTTCTCGGGGGTCGTCCGGGTGATCTCGGCGAAGTCCGAGACGGACGACCCGCGGCGGCCCGGGGTAGTCGGCTTGTACTTACGGATTGCCATGAGTTCTTCTCTGCTTTCTGGACTCCCCGCCGCCTACGCGACCGGGCCTCCGAAGATCTCGATGGGCTTGCTGTCGGCCGAGATGGTCACGAGCGCGCGCTTGGTGTTCTTGCGCTTGCCGTAACCGAAGCGGGTCCGCTTGCGCTTGCCCTGACGGTTGGCGGTGTTGACGCTGGTGACCGTTACCCCGAAGACCTTCTCGACCGCGATCTTGATCTGGGTCTTGTTGGAGTCCGGGTGCACGATGAAGGTGTAGGTGCCTTCCTCGATCAGCCCGTAGGACTTCTCCGAGATGACCGGCGCCAGCAGGATGTCGCGCGGATCGGCGATGGTGCTCACTTGCTCTCCTCCTGTGCAGCCTCGGCCGGGCCGTGCACGAAGGCGTTGAGCGCCTCGACGCTGAACACGACTACGTCGCTGTCCAGCACGTCGTAGGTGTTCAGCTGGTCCGGTGCGATGGTGTGCACGTATTCCAGGTTGCGGGCACTCTTCCAGGCGGCGATGTCATCGCGGCCGACGACCAGCAGGAACTTCTTGCGATCCGAGAGCTCGGACAGGAAGGTCTTCGCGGTCTTGGTCGAGGGGTCCTGGCCCGCGACGAGTTCGCTGATCACGTGGATCCGCTCGTTACGCGCCCGATCCGAGAGCGCACCACGCAGGGCGGCCTGGATCATCTTCTTGGGGGTGCGCTGGCTGTAGTCACGCGGCTTGGGGCCGTGCACGATGCCACCACCGGCGAACTGCGGAGCACGCGTCGACCCCTGGCGGGCGCGGCCGGTGCCCTTCTGCCGGTACGGCTTCTTACCACCACCGCGGACTTCACCGCGGGTCTTGGTGGAATGCGTGCCCTGGCGGGCAGCGGCCTGCTGGGCCACGACCACCTGGTGCATCAGCGCGATATTGGCGGTCACGTCGAAGATCTCCGCGGGGAGATCGACGGTGCCGTTGGTCTTACCGCCCAGTTCCTTCACCGGCAGGGTGAGGACGGCGGACTTGTTTTCAGTACTCGCCTTTTTCGTACTCACAGCGGAGCTGCTCATGCGTGCGCACCACCCTTCACGGCGCTCTTGACGATCACGACGCCGCCCTTGCGACCCGGGATCGCACCCTTGATCAGCAGCAGGCCGTTCTCGGTATCGACCTTGTGAACCGACAGGTTCTGCGTGGTGACGCGGTCGTTACCCATGCGGCCCGACATGCGCATGCCCTTGAACACGCGGCCGGGGGTGGCGCAGCCACCGATGGAACCCGGGCGACGGTGCACGGCCTGCGCACCGTGGGAGGCGCCCTGGCCACGGAAGCCGTGACGCTTCATGGTGCCGGCGAAACCCTTGCCCTTGCTGGTGCCGGTGACGTCGACGTAGGTGCCCTCTTCGAAAGCGGCGGCCGAGATCTCCTGGCCGACCTCGAAGGTGGAGGCATCCGCGATCCGGATCTCCGCGACATGGCGACGCGGGGTGACACCGGCCTTGGCGAACTGGCCGGACTCCGGCTTGTTCACCTTGCGGGGGTCGATGGCACCGAAGGCGACCTGCACGGCGCTGTAGCCGTCGCGCTCGACGGTGCGGATCTGGGTGACCACGTTCGGTCCGGCCTTGATGACGGTGACCGGGACGACCCGGTTCTTGTCGTCGAACACCTGGGTCATGCCCAGTTTGGTGCCCAGGATGCCGGCCGCGGGCCTGCTCTTGTTGTCAGTCATGTCTCGAGTCCCCGTCACTGGATATTGACGTCGACGCTGGCCGGCAGGTCGATGCGCATGAGCGCGTCCACCGTCTTCGGCGTCGGGTCGAGGATGTCGATCAGCCGCTTGTGCGTACGCATCTCGAAGTGCTCGCGCGAGTCCTTGTACTTGTGCGGCGAACGGATGACGCAGTACACGTTCTTCTCGGTCGGCAACGGCACCGGCCCGACGACCCGGGCCCCGGTGCGGGTCACCGTTTCGACGATCTTGCGCGCAGACGCGTCGATCGCCTCGTGGTCGTAGGCCTTGAGCCTGATGCGGATCTTCTGTCCCGCCACGCTAAGTGTCCTTTTCTCCGCTTTCGTCCGTGATCCGGATACCGGCTAGGGCGTCCGTACCACCTTCATTTGCACAGCCCGAACACACGATGACGTCTCAGTGGAGACCACGACCAGGGGTCAACCCAGTCCGTGCCGCTGTTCATCTGTCATGGTTCTCCGGTCCACGCGGTCGGGCGTGTCGCCCCTCCGCTCATTCCTCGGCCCCGGAAGAAAACTTCGATCGTGGCCTTCGGAACTGCGTCCCGGACGTACCCACATCGGCGAACGATGAGGTACTCGCTGGTTTTGCTCACCCCGCCCGGCCTGGTCGTTTCACAGAAACAACCGCCACCCGGGGCAAGGCAACCCGAACAGTATGCACGAGCCCCCCGAGGCGTTTCAAATCGGGGTCGGCCGAGGTCCGGCGCTGCGGCCACCATACCGCGCCACCGCTATCTTACCGATGAGTAAGATAGCGGTATGACGCATGAGAGCGGTACCTACCGCGGCTGGCGCAAACTGCCGGACAACCCCTTCGGCCACGGCCTGTTCTCCCTGTCGATGGTGGCCCGGGTGCCGTATTTCGCCACGGTGCTGCCCCGGGTGGTCCGGCTCGAACCCGGCCGCTGCGAGGTCAAAGCCCCCAAATGGTTCGGCGTGCACAACCATCTGGGCACCTTCCACGCCATCGCCGCCTGCAACCTCGCGGAAATAGCGATGGGCATGCTGAGCGAGGCCACCGTCCCCACCACCCACCGTGTTCTGCCGACCTTGGCCGGTGACA
>NZ_JBKOOL010000043.1:0-36255 GCF_046764065.1 Nocardia sp. NPDC002869 | reverse complement strand
CCCATCAGCAGTCCGTCGGTGGACAGCAGAACCGCGGACTCGGCGTCCGGCAATCCGCTCACCAGTTCTTCCAGCAACCAGCTCAGATCAGTGCGTGGGGGAGTGGTCATCGTTGCCTTCTTCTGGAGTGCGATCGGTGGCGGGCGGGTCGGTATCGGGACGGCGGCCGGACCGGGAGCCGCTCTCGATGGCGGACATGAGGTTCCGGGCCTGCTCGGGAGTGCGGGTGCGCGGCATATCGGCGACCGGGATGACCCCCGTATCGGCTTCGGCGGACTGCCGCTGCCGGCGCGGCAGAGCCGGGCGCGCACCCTCGTCCGGGCGGGGCTGCGAGATCACGGTCATGGGTTGCGAATCGGCGGGCCGGTGCGGTGCGGGGGCGGCGACCTGTGCGGCGGACCCATCGGCGGAGATACCGAGGGCGGCGGCCGCCGCGGGCTCGAGGGCCGGACGGCCGGGCCGGGCCGGGCGGCCGGATTCGGTGAGTGCGGTCGGGATCAGCGCGATGGCCTTGATGCCGCCGTACACGGAATCCGTCAGACGCACCATGACACCGTGGCGCGCCGCCAGGGTGGCCACCACGAACAGGCCGAGACGGGTATCGCCGGTGAGGGCCGCCACGCCGAAATCCGGTGGTTCGGCCAGCAGGGCGTTGCGTTCGGCGATCTCCTCCGCGGTCATCCCCAGCCCCTGATCGGCGACCTCGACCGCGACCCCGCGGCCGACGACGGAGGCCGATACCTCGACCTGGGATTCCGGCGGCGAGAACGCCGTGGCATTGTCCATCAGCTCCGCGAGCAGGTGGATGAGGTCGGCCACGGCTTTACCGGCGATCAGCACATCGGGTACGCGTCCGGTGTGGATCCGGGTGTAGTCCAGGCTCTCCGCGACCGCGCCGCGGATGAGTTCCCACAGCGGAACCGGATTGCGCCAGCGGCGACCCGACTGTTCACCGCCGAGCACGATGAGGTTCTCGGCGTGCCGGCGGGCGCGGGTGGCCAGATGGTCCAGCTGGAAGAGCAGTTCGAGCTGGTCGGCGTTCTCCTCCTGGCGTTCGGCCTTGTCCAGCAGGGCGAGCTGGCGGTGGACGGCCAGCTGGTTGCGGTGGGCGATATTGAGGAACACGGTATGGAAGCCGGCCCGGGTCTTGGATTCGGCCACCGCGGCGGAAACCGCCGCGACCTGGGCGCGGTTGAACGCGTCGGCCACTTCACCGAGTTCGTCGGTACCGAAGTCCAGGCGCGCGACCTCGGCGGCCGAATCGATGTTCTCGCCGCGGTCGAGCCGGTCCATGATGTCGGGCAGCCGCTCGTCGGCGAGTTTCAGGGTGTCGTCGCGCAGGCGGCGCATCCGCGCGATGAACCGGTTGGCCAGCACGAGCGCGGCCAGGAACGCCAGCGCCGTGATACCCAGGACCGCGGCGCCACCGGCCAGCGAGCCGTTGGCGGTGTCGGCACCCTGGGCGCGGCCGATTGCGTGGGCGTCGGAGCTCTGCCCCTCCCAGAGTTTCAGCAGGGCGGCCACGACCTCGCCGGAAACCCGCTGCCAATCTGCGACGGTCAACGGCAGGACCGGCGTATCGGACTCGGTGGACTCGTCGGTGGTGCTGTAGCCGGAACCGGTACGGGTGCCGGTGTGCCCGGTCGTGGAGTCCGCGGTCTCCGAGTCCTCGGCCGCGACCACCCCGCGCAGCATGACGGCGTCCTGGACGGCGATCAGCTGCTGCCAGGCCGGTGAAGCGGTGAGGGCCTGCAACTGGGCCAGCCGGTCGCCTTTGAGCAGCGTGGCGGAATACGCGACCTCACCCCGGAATTCACCGACGTGCCGGTTGAATTCCACCAGCTGTGCGTCGGTGAGCTCACCGAGAGTCACCGCGACGGCGCCGAGGGTGTCGGCCTTCGACAAAGCCTCGGCCGCCCGCAGCGGTTCGACACCGTAGTTGAGTGCGAGACCGACACCGGCGTCGGGCGCGACCCGGGCCGCCAGCACCGATGCCCCGATGATGGTGTCGATCACCGAACTGAAGAACCCGAACGCCTCTTCCCGCGGGATCGCGCGCGCGTCGATGGCCGCGCGCAGGTTCGGCACGGCCTCGAAGAGTTTGCGGTAGCCCTCGATCTGGCCGGCCGAGCCGTCGGGATCGAGCCGCTGGGCGGCGGCGCCCTTCGCGGTGACCTCGGCCAGGGCGATATCGGAGCGTTTCCGTGCATCCGCGAGCGCCGGCGCGGCCCCGGGATCGCCCGCCAGATACAGCAGCGACAGGCGCCGTTCCTCTTCGAGACCCTGCACCATCAGAATGGCGGGGGTGGTGGTGCTACTGGCCAGATCGGCCCATTCCTGCGCCCGCCGACCGGATTTCACCAGATAGCCCGCGGCGACGATGGCGACCGTGAGCAGCGTGATGCTGGTGATGAGCACGATGGCGAGCAGGCGGGTCCGAATACCGATGCGGCCGCGCGTTCGACTCGGTCGGGAACGGGAGGTCGATGCGAACTCGGGGAGAGGCAGCCGCTTGGACACAGTAGATCAACTCGTTCCCGGGGATGCGCGAACAGCATCATCGCCGCCGGCTCACCGCCCAACTATCCCGGCACTGCGGTCTCCCGGCAATGCGTCGTACTCCGGTACCAGACATTAGCGAAAGCAATACGTTTCAGTCTCGAAAACCACTACTCTCACCAGGCATCCTTTTCGGGTATCGAAGCCGGGACGTTACGGTTTATTCGGGAATGGCTCGTGATCGGCTGCCACTGCCCGCCGTAGCCACGCGTTTCGCGCCCACGACCCGGAAACACAGCACCCGTTCGCCGTATCCGGCCAGCGGCCGGGCCTCGGCGGCCTGCCGGATACCACTGGCCGGGAGTTCGGTGAGTTTGGCGAACATGGTGGCATTACCGAACGCGGAACGGATCTGGGTCTCCGAGGCGTAATCTGCGCCGTAGTCGGCGAGTTTGCCGAAATCCAACGGTGCCAGCGGAGTATCCAGGGCGACCGGTTCGGCGGGCCGGCCGAGCGCCGCGTATTGGGTGGCCGACCCCTGCTCGTACCAGCACAACTCGTAGGCCAGGTTCTCGGTGCTCGTCACACTCATCACCGGCCACTGCTGCGAAAGGGCGAGGGCCAGCGGATTCTTCGCCACCGGCGTCAGCTCCCATTTGAGGCTCTTCACCGCGATCCAGCTGCCCGACATGCGCTCGATCAGGACGATGTCCTCACCGAGTTCGGTGGTGGCGTTGAGTTGTGGATCCCGGGTGCCCCAGTGCGCCTTGTCCACGCCGTAGGCGGTATTGATATCCACCGGTTCGGCGCCGGCCGCGGTGAACGCGGCGACGATCGCGTCGCGCACCTGTTCCAGCGCATCCGGTGCCGAGCACAGCACGCTCAACGCCCCGAACGAGGAACCGATCTCCACCGGTTTGGCCGGCTGGTCCGGCATCGCCCCGGCCACCAGCGGTTTCAGCCCGACCAGCGCGAGCTGCCAGTTGATCTCCTCGATCGTGGCCAGATCGCCGGCGCTTTGATACAGGATCTGCTGCTGGGTCAGGTAACCGGCGCGTTCGAGGGTCCGGCATTCCAGCTTCCGCAGGGCGGCCTGCGTTTTCGTGGTGAAACCGATCTCCTCGATCTTCAGGTTCCGCAGCTGCGACGCCATGGCCGGGGTGGTGAGCGCGGTATAGCGTTCGCGGTACATGGCCACCGCCTGCTTACGCTGCCGGCCCACCATCAGGGTGCGCAGCAGGGTGTTCAGGGTGGCGAGGTACTTCCGGGACTGTTCCGGGTCGGCCTCGAACAGGGTGGCCCGGATGCGGACCGCTTCGTCGGTGGCCACCACGGCCGCGCCCGGGTCCGGCCGGCACAGCCAGACACCGCATTTCGACAGGCCGTCCGCGCAGACCCCCGCCACGTTCGGATAGTCGTGCGCCACCCGGGTGTAGGCGTTGCAGGCATCGCGAATGGTGGCGGTCGCCAGTTCCCGATGGCCGATAGCGCGGGCGGCCTGTTCCAGCAGCCGCAGCGTGTCCTGGACCTGGTTGGCGAACACCGCGGACACATGACCGGAGGTGAACCAGCGCAGCCGGATCATCACCGCTTCCTGCGCGGGCTCCAACGCGCCGGCCACCCGGTTGCGCACCGAACCGTCGGTCTGGGTGGCCAGATAGGCCGAGGCGAGCTCACACAGCGTGGTGGCCAGCTGGAGTTCTGCCTCCGGTGTTCGGTCCCGCGCCGCGAGCCGGTCCGCGGCCACCCGGCCCTCGATGGCGATCAGGTCCATCGCGATCTCAATTCCCGCATCACCTTCCGCGCACGGTCGTCGAGCGGCCGTAGTCCGAGCAGTCCTGGAAAGTCTGCCACAGGTGCCGCGGAGATAGCAGTGCTACCGGGCGGTTGCCCTCACCAGGGCCGGAGATGTGCCCGGGGATGCGGGCCGCCGGTCAATCCGCGGGGACGGTGCTCGCGCCGATTCCCAGGTAGAACAGCGTGATCAGGAAGAGGAACCAGCCCGTCCCCTGCCAGATGGGCCAGGGCCCGCCCCGTCGCCAGACCCGGAGGGTCTCCACGAAGGCGCCGATACCGCCCGCGAGCAGCACCAGACCGGGTCCGAAAAGCACAGCGGTCTGGGCGGTGGTGTCGCACAACAGTGCGTCGGCGTCACGGCACCGACCGGTCGCCGCCCAGAGGGCGGTGACCGCGCAGACCAGTGCCGCGACCCCGAGCACGCCGAGCGCGTAGCGCACGGCCCGCCGGAAGTTTCCATCGTCGGACCAGCGTTTCTCCGCATCGTTGGTCATCGCTCGGCCCTCCTGCCCGCCGTGTTTCCCGGGGGCGGCAAGACAAACATCCCCGGTCGGCGTGTGCGGCCGACCGTCCGGAGACCGGCGACCATTGAGCACTGACTGGGTCGCCAACCTACCGAGGCCGGTCCAGGCGCACGCCGGCATCCACCTTCTGTCTATTCCGGATGGTCTACCTCCATGGTCGGGGCCCGCCCCCGATTCTGGACCGACGGAGCGAGGGAGCGCAGCGAGCGGAGGAGGGAAGAATCGGGGTCACAGGGCCCCGACGCGCGCGCCGAAGGCGCGCAAATCAGACACTGTAGTGGGCGCGGAGTTTGCCCTTGACCAGCTTGCCCGTCGGCGTACGCGGTAGTTCGTCGGCGAAGTCGATACTGCGCGGCACCTTGTAGTGGGCGATGCGCTCGCGCAGGTAGTCGCGCAGTTCCGCGGCGAGTTCCGGGCCGGGGGTCGCGCCCGGCGCCGCTTGGACCACGGCCTTCACCGATTCGCCCATCTCCTCGTCGGGGACTCCGATCACCGCGACGTCGAGCACCGCGGGATGCAGGGCGAGCGCGTCCTCGATTTCCTGCGGGTAGATGTTCACCCCACCCGAGATGATCATGAACGCCTTGCGGTCGGTGAGGAACAGGAAGCCCTCGGCGTCGACATAGCCGATATCGCCGGTGGTGGTCCAGGTCGGATGGTCCGGGTGGATCGCCGCCTCGGTTTTCGCCGGGTCGTTGTGATAGGCGAAGGGCAGTTCGTCGCGTTCGAAATAGATCGTGCCGATCTCGCCGGTCGGCAGTTCCGCGCCGTCGTCGCCGCAGACCCGGATCGAGCCCATACCGGCCGGGCCGACCGAACCCGGTTTGCGCAGCCACTGCTCGCTGTCGATGAAGGTGGCGCCGTTGGCCTCGGTCGAGGCGTAGTACTCGTAGAGCACCGGACCCCACCATTCGATCATCGCGCGCTTCACGTCGACGGCGCAGGGCGCGGCGGCGTGCACGGCGACCTTCAGGCTGGAGATGTCGTAGCGGGAGCGGACGGCCTCGTCGAGTTTCAGCATCCGGACGAACATGGTGGGAACCCATTGGCTGTGCGTGACGCGATAGCGCTCGATCGCGGCCAGGGCCTGCTCGGCATCGAAGCGTTCCATCACGACCAGCGTGCCGCCGAGGGCTTGGACGACACCACCGAACCGCAGCGGCGCGGCGTGGTACAGCGGGGCGGGCGACAGGTACACCGATTCGGTGCCGAAACCGTAGAGCGGGCCGAAGACGGCGGTGTAGGGGTCACCGGGGGGATCGCCGACCTGCTGGTCCGAGAGCGGCTGTTTGATGCCCTTGGGCCGCCCGGTGGTGCCGGAGGAGTAGAGCATATCGGCGCCGCGCGGCTGGTCGGGCAGCGGTTGCGGGGGCTGGGCGGCCAGTGCGTCCTCGTAGGACTCGTAGCCCTCGGCCGGGCCGCCGAAGGCCAGCCGGATCTCCACCCCCGGCGTCTGCTCGACGATCGTCTCGGCGGCGTCGCGCAGACCGGCGGACGCGATCAGCGCCTTCGCGCCGCAGTCGTCGACGATATAGCTGATCTCGGCCGGCGACAGATGCCGGTTCACCGCGGTGATGTAAAGCCCCGATCGCAGAGCCGCCCAGTACGCCTCGTAGACCTTCGGGTCGTTACCGGAGAGCAATGCGACATGATCGCCGCGGCGCAATCCGGCGGCGTGCAGATGCCGGGCGAGCCGGACGGAGTTGTCCTCCAGCTCCCGATAGGTCAGCGTCTCGCCGGTCTCGGCGACGATAACGGCTGGTTTATCCGGGAAATCATCGACATGCGCGCCGGGATACATACTGCTCCTCTACGGAACGAAGCGATCGGAGGACGACCGCCGAGCCGAGCCGGGGCCCGCGACGCGTGCCCGTCACCGGCCCCCGCCGGGCAATCACCCGGCGACCGCGATGATAGCGGAAAGTGAACAGCGATTCGTCGGCTTACTCGATATTGCGCCGGGAACCACGGTGGTGATCGATACCGTCGGCCACGAGGGGATCCTCGAGGACCAGGGCTCGGACCCGCTGCGGTACTCCGGCGAACGCGGCGTGGACCGCGCCGATGTGCGCGAGGACGCGGTGGCCGTGGTCGCGCGCCGGAGCCGCGACCCCGGGGCGGGGCCGCATATCGTGACCGGGCCGATCGCGGTCGCCGGGGCGCGACCCGGTGATCTGCCGGCCGTGCGGATCGATCTGCTCACCATGCGCGCGCCCTACGGGGTGGTGTCCACCCCGCACGGCCGCGGAGTGCTCGGCGGGCGGGCCGGATTCGACGGCGACTACGGGCAGTTCTGCGCCACAGTGACGCGGCCGGTGGCGGGCTCGGGGTGCCGACGATATTCGTGCGCATGCCGCGCCTGCCGTCGCCGCAGGGGCGGGTCAGTCGGCGGAGGAAGGATACAGCCACGTCAATGCCGTGAGGCTCTTGTCGAGGTATTTGTCCAGCCCGTGCTCGAGCCCGTAGGCCATGTCCTCCAGCACGCTGCACCTGGCATAGAAAGCGGCACGCGCCCGGATCGCCCGCACGTCGTGGGCAGCTGTCCGGTAATTGTCCAATGCCGTGTCCAGGGCGCCTGGGCCGAGGTCGCGGTAGACGAGGCCGAAATCGTAGGCCGGGTCGACGATCGCGGCGTCGCTCCAATCGATGACGCCGGTCACTGTGCCCGAAACCGGTTCCACGAGAACATGCTCTATTCCGAGATCGTTGTGGGAGAACACCGGGTCGTAGCGATCCGCCGGGGGCGTTGTCCCGAGAAACGCCTTCACCGCCGCGCGGTGCTCGCCGGGAACTGCGTCGGCGACCGTCTCGTAGGTCCCCGTGGCCTCCGCGAGCCACGATTCGTTCGGCTCGTCGTCGGTGTCCACCAGGTCGGCCATCCGGTCGACAGGAGCGGTGTGCAGGGCGGCGAGGAATCGACCGAGCTCCGCGGCGATCGGTCGCAGCCGGGCCGATCGCCGCGCCGCGGGCACATCGATCAGCGGTCGGCCGGGGAGTTCGAAGTACGCCAGGCAGCCCTGCTCGGGAACGCGGAAGCACGGCTCGGGAACCGGCAGCGGCGAAATATTCGCGACAGCGGCCAGTAGAGCGGCTTCATCGGTCACCCGCGCGGCTCGCCTCTCGGGATCGGGTTCCTTGGTGAAACGCACGATCAACTCGCCATTGACCTCATAGGCGAGGTTGTCCTCCCCCTCCCCGAGCAGCGCCACCGTGCCGATTCGGTAGCCGGGCAGTTGCCCGGTCACGATGTCGCGGACGTCTACGGCACGGTCGCCGTCCCGAAATCTCATGCCACGACTCTAGAACCCCCGCGTCGGATCAGAAGTCGTCGTCGACCAGCGGTTCGTCTGTGCGCCGGCGACCGGCCCGGATTTGGTGTACCGACGCGCCGCGGGGAAAACGTTGGGGGCCAGAAGGCTCCACGGGCCCGGACGGATCGTTGCCTACCGCCGTGATATCGGGACCCCCGCCCGGTATGAGCTCGACCTCGAAATCTCCCGGCGCGGTACCGCATCGGGCGATCAGCCGGTAGGCCTCGCTCAGGATGGCCGACTCCTCGTCCACGATCTTGCGGATGCCGAACGCTGGTGCGGAGATGAGCCACCGGTCCCCGTATCTGCTCACCTTCACCTCGAATCGCATACTCACCCCTTGGTCGTAAGGCCCGCCCGCACAATTGCTTCCCGGCACGGTGATCGGGCGCGACGGTTGAATCGACGGTAAGGAGTGCAGACCGATCATGGCGAGCAGTGAGCACAAGTTTGCACAACTACGCTGCGCTCTTTCTTCCGGCCTCAGCGGAAAAGTGCATCATGTACGAAGTGCGGGAAAACTCGTGCTAACCATCGAACAGGGGTTGAAGTATGCGTCTGCGGTTTCTCGGTAAGGGGGGCTCGGATCTCGGTGGATGCCCCAGTCTGTACACGACCGATCAGGGAAGCTATCTGGTGCAGGGATGGGAGACGGACAGACCGGCGACCGTCGAGATCCCGCATCTACTGCTCGGTTACGCCGAACCCGATACCTTCATCGGCGCGCCCATGCAGGATACCGGCCGGGGAACGTTCACCCTCGCCGGCCGTCCGGTCGCCGAGCGTGAGATCTTGGAGCAGCTCGATCTGGCACCCGACGAGGTCGCGATCGAAGTCCCGAAGACCACAAGGACGTTCTACGGTGCGCTATCTTCCGCATGAGCCGCCGGACTGGGCCGCGCTCTTCCGCGAATGCGTTTCCGAGGCATTCCATCTCGAAGTCCGCGACGTCTACGCCGTCCCGGCCGAGACCGGCCGGCTCGGCCGCTTCCTCGACGGCCGGCCCGCGCTACCGGACGATCAGAAGAATCGGTGGAACACCCTGATCCGGGAGACCATCGGCCGGGGCGTCACGGTACGACGGGTCCGCGTGGTGTCGGTGCCGCACAGCGACTATCACCGGTGGTTGCTCTCGGTGACCGGCACCAATACCGACGCGGGCGAGGATATCCGGTACGTCCCGCGGCATCTGGCCGGTAACGTGCCCTCGGACGACTGGTGGCTGATCGATGACGATCGCGTCGTCTACAACCTGGTCGACGAGCACGGCAAACCCTCCGGTCTCGCGGTGACGACCGACCGGGGGATCATCCAGTACGCCCGGTGCGTGAAGCACCGGCTCTGGGACATGGCTACGCCCTACACGGAATATGTCGACAGATGAACGAAGTGCACGATGCGCGAGAAGCTCTCGGGGCACGGCTGCGGGAGCTGCGGCGCCAGGCCGGCCTCACCAACCGCAGACTCGCGCAACTCTGCGGCTGGCACGAATCCAAGGTGAGCAAGATCGAGTTCGCCCGGATCAGACCCTCCGACGACGATATCCGCGGGTACTGCCGCCACTGCGGGGCCGAGGACCAGCTACCGGACCTGCTGGCCACCTCGAACACCATCGAGGTCGCCTACCTCGAATGGCGCAAGATCCTCGGCACCGGCCTCGGCCGCCGGCAACAGAAATCGTTGAAACTGGAGGCGGCGGCCGCACATATCCGCGATTTCCAGCCGCAGATCGTGCCCGGGCTGCTCCAGACCGCGGAGTACGCGGCAGCCAAACTGCGACGCGGTATCGAATTCCACCGCATCCCCGACGATGTCGAGAACGCCGTGTCGAAGCGGATGGAACGGCAACGCGTCCTGTACCAGCGCGACCATCTGTTCCACTTCCTGATCGCCGAGCAGGCCCTCTACACCACGGTCGGTGACGATGCGGTGATGATCGGCCAGCTCGACCGGCTGTCCTCCCTGATCGGCATGCCTCGCGTGACCATCGGAATCGTCCCGTTCACCGCCGAAGCGCTGGTGGTGTCCACGAATTTCGCCATGTTCGACAACCGGCTGGTCATGGTCGAGGGGACCGCCGCCGAACTCACCATCACTCAGCCGCGCGAGATCGATGTGTACGGGCGGGCGTTCGATATCCTGGCCCGGCAATCGGAGACGGGAGAGGCGGCACGGGCGTTGATCCAGGAGGCTGTGCGGGGGCGGACGGTGCCCAGCGGGAGCAGTTGACGGGACGGACCCGTGTGCTGTCATTGTGGCGAGGTTCGCGCGGCCGTCAACCAAAGGGAGGGGCGATGAGTCACGGCGAACTGATCAAGATAGGCATGGTTCTCGGACGGCGGTTGACCGACACCACCGGCCAACTGACGCATTCTTGGGCTCACCAGTATCGCAACCGGACCTCCATCGATATCCGGCGCAGTCTGGACGAGTTCTCGTTGTCCGACGAGGACGCCCACCTGCTCGACTACGCCGCCCCGATGACCGACTTCGAACTCCCGGAGAACGGTGTCCGCCCGATCCGCGGTGTTCCACTGCACGGCATCGACCTGAACGGGCGGGAACTCGAACTGTGGTCCGGGGACGTCGGCAAGGTGGGTATACGAGACCCGTCCGGTGCGGTCAAGGGAATGGCCTATCCGCACTCCGACATCACCGCGGATTTCATGGATCGCCTCGCGATCCCCGACCGGATCGGCGCCTACACCACATTCCGGTTCCTGAACAGCGGGAAGGCGGAGTACACCGGCGCCGGTGGACTACCGTGGCTCGACGGTACCGCCATCTACGTGCACGCGGAAACGGATGCCAAGAGACCGGCGTTCGTTGTGAAAGCAGAGGTCCCGACCTTCGATCCGCACGATGACCGACTCGATCTCGGTGGTACGACAGTAGAGCTCGAGCCGGAGCATTTCGCCAAGGTCGTGGCCCACGAGCGTGTCCTGCGAGATCTGGCGAACGCCGAACCCGAACGCTGCCTCGTCATGCTGGCCGGTAAAGCCGGTAGACCGGACGAGACCGTGGCTTTCCGCTTCACCGAAGCTCTGCACAGGGAGGGCTTCACCCGCGATGTCTACTTCGCCACCGGATCGCAGATCATGTGGGACCGCCAGCCGTTCCTCGCCGTCGAAGAGGCGTACGACCATGCCGGCAGGCGACTCCCCGCATGGGAGGTGTATCCCGCCACTGAGGGACGTACGGCGCAGCTGGCGCCGCTGCGCGACGACCCGGCGCCGTAACGCGGCCGGGATGTCGCCGTCGCTACCGTGAACACCGGGTAGCCGGCCGTTCGTGCCCGCCCGCGCGGCCGGGGCGCCCGGGTTCAGCCGCGCGGAGTGTGACGGCGGAGGAAGTCGTCGACCAGGGCGTTCACCGCGTCCGGTACTTCGAGGGCCACCAGGTGGGCGGCATCCTCCAGGAACGACAGCTCGGCATCGGGGATGGCGCGCGCCATCTCTTCGACCTCGGCGGGCGGGAAGGTCGCATCCTGCCGGCCGCCGACCACCAGTGTGGGCGTGGGGAGGGAGCCGGCGAGTTCGCGCTGGTCCGGACGGCGGACGACCACGCTGCGCACCGCGTGCGCCGCCGACCCGATATCGTTGGCGCGCACCGTGCGCCGCACCTGCTCGACCACCTGCGGCCGGCTCCGCATCGTCTCCGGGCCCAGGAACGCGGCGAGTGCGGCGTGCACGAGCGGCCCCCGGAATCCACCCAGCACGCGCGCGAGCGCGAGCAGGGCGCCGTATTCGAGGCGCTGCCGCGGCCCGGCCGGCGAGGCGGTGCCGTTCATCAGCACGGCGGTCAGCACGCGTTCGGGATAGCGCGCGGCGAAGGTGGTGCCGATCATGGCGCCCCAGGAATTACCCACGATGTGCGCGCGGTCGATCTCGAGCGTGTCGAGGATCCGGAGCAGGGCTTGGGCGCATTCCCCGAAGGTGAACGGCCGGTCCAGCGGGGTGCTCGCGCCGTGGCCCGGCGGGTCGATGGCGACGGTGGTGAACCGCGGGGAGAAGTAGGCGACCTGGCCGTCCCAGAGCGCGTGGTCCATCAGCAGACTCGGCCACAGCAGCATCGCCGGCCCGGTCCCGGTGATTCGGACGTGGAGCGTGCCCAGTCCGGTGGGGATGTCCCGGTCCGCCTCGCTCACTTCGACTCTCCCGTCCCGACGGGCAGCTGATACGGCATCCGCTCGCCGACCACCCGGAGGTGCTGTTCGCTCGGGAGACAGCAGCGGCCGCTCTCGACATCGTGCACCAGATCGCGGTAGATGAGCTGTAACTCCGCGAGGCGGGTCCATTCGAAGTGCATGAGCTCACCGGCCGGGTCGTCGTGGCGCAGCAGATGGAACGCGCGAGCGGCACCGGCGGCGATCACATCGATGAGTTCACCGAGGGTGCGTTCGTAGACGCGTATACCCGCGGTCGGCGCGGGCAGATGCCGCGAACTCCAGGCGTCGATCTCGGCGATCAGCGTCCGCCGGCGCGATTGCAGCCGGATTCCGGCGAGCCCCGCTTCGAGCCGATAGGACTCCGACAGGGCCGACGCGAGGCTGCACACCGGCCCGTCGGCGCGCCGGCCGCCGACCGCGTACAGCAACTCGGTGGCCGTGGGCAGGCACGATGTGCCCGAGCCGGGCTGTGGTCGCACGATCACCCCCTCCTCGGGATGATGCGCGGCGGGCGCCGCACGGCGGTGGGGGAACTTCCTACGCAGCCGTGGACCGACGAGCATCCAATTCCGGACGCGCGATACAGCTGAACGTGCATTGGCGAGTCGTACTTTCGCGATGAATTCGGTGTGGAATGAACCGGCGGGGGTTCGAGGGAGATTCAGCGGCCGGCCCATCGGGCTTTCACCGGCATCGTGTCTCTCCACCGCACAACATCTCGAACTCCGATCGGTGCCGGAATCCCCAGTGGCATCGCACGAACGAGGAAGCGCGTCGCGTGCCCGATCGGACCTGGCACTGCCATCGTAAGGCGACCCGGCGGCGTCGCCTATGGGCCGGCGTCATGAAACATCGGCGCGCTCTCGTGCGGCGCGCACAAACGGGATCGGGCCCCTGACCGGCCGGGCCGGGCTCGGCGCCGACGGCCGGAAACATAGCGTATGACCATTCGTTTTATTTGCCGCCGTTCACGGGAAAGGGGGTAGGCAGTACGCGCCGAGGTCGGCGCCGCAGTGCCGCCGGACCCAGTGCGCCAACCGGCCGGGGGCCTCCAGGTGTGCCGCGTGGCCGGCGCCGGAGAGGACCCGCCACTCGATACCGAAGGCCGCGGCCAGATCGCGGACGGATCGGTGCCGGGCCGGGGATGAATACTGGCCCACGGTCAGCGTGATCCGGTCCGCCGACCGGCCCACCGGCCCGGGTTCGAACGCGCGGAACATTTACTGCACCGGGCTGCGGCGAGCGCGGTCCGTGGCCTCAGCCCGGGGTCGCTTCGGCGTCCATATCGGCGAGCAACTCCTCGTCCCGCGAGATGTGCTCGTCCATCAGATAGCCCGCCTGCACGGGTGACCCGTTGAGGTTCGCCTGCGCAATCGCCGCGTGATCACTCCTCCTGATCAGGAAGTGTGCTCCCCGCGCACGCGGGGATGAGCGCGGGCTGAAAACGATGCGCGCCCAAACCATCGAGTGTCCCCGCACAGGCGGGGACGAGCTCCGGACCAAATTCCGACGCACCCAACTGCCAGGCATGGACCTCGGAGGGCGCGATGAACCTGTCTGATCACCCCGCGTGGACCGTGACTCCGCCAGTTGGAAATACGGGCTCAGCGCAGGCGTGTCCCGGCGCTTTGGGCTCGGGCCGGGGTCATCCGGTGAAGGCGACCACGATGGCTGCGATTCCGAAAGCGATATCCAGCACCATGCAGAACTCCGTGAAGGATCGGGGGACCACGTCTTTGCGGCGCCAATGGCGGTAGTCCCACAGCGCATGGGCCGTCAGCGCGATACCGGCCAGGGCGCAGCCCAGGCGTGGTGACACCAGAACGGCGATCACTGCTATCCCGCCGAATCCGACCACGGCGAGACTCTGGGCGGTGAGCACCGATGTCGGGGCCTTGCGTACGAGGCCGATGACGAGCAGGAGAGCCGCAAAGCCGGCAAGTCCTATCCACCATCGGACGCCGGCCACCTCGCTCAGCACGACCACCATCGAGCCGCCCAGCACTGTCGCCCAAGCGGTCCATGGCCGGCCGAATACTGCACCGACCAGGTAGCAACTTGCCGCCAGGGAGACAGTGATGGCCACCGCCTCAGCGGCGATCCCGGTCACCATCTGGAATGTGGCGACCGCCAACCCCAGCGCGATGGGCCAGTAGCTCAGTAACCTGCGATGGACGGGAGCCGGTTCCGTCTGAATGTTCGTGTCACGCATGGGACTCGTCTTCTCGGGATGGCAAGAAAATCCTGTGGGCGGATGGGGGGTGGGGAGCGTTCGAGTAGAGCGGCCGCTCCGCTTCCAGCCCGCTGGCCGGGTGCGTCACCGATCTCGAAGCCCGGTCGGACTATCAGGAACGGAAATTGAAATCCATCCCGATATGGGTGTAGTAGACAAGCACCGCTGTGGCGAGCCAACCTGCGCCGGAGACGAACAAGGTGATCCCACTGACCGCCATAGCCGCCCGATTACGGGTGTAGAAGACCAAGGGAACCAGCAGGCAGGCTACCGCCGGTAATGCGTACAACAGGCAGAGAGCGACGCTCAGAAAATCTTTCACCGGACCCGTGCCGAAAAAAGGTTCCTGCGGCGGAGCTGTTGCGAAAACATCGTATCGGAAAGCGGCGATGGTACAGGCCGCGAGCACCAGCCCCATGGCGAACGCGATCCACACGACCGGCCGCAGAAGGGCGAGCAGGTAAGAGCCGAATTCGTTGTTGCCGTCATCCTTTTGGCGCAGCTCCAGCAGCGCATTCCCGTTACGCCGGAGAAAGACTGCGCCGGCTATCAAAAGCACCCCGAAAAGCAGGAGCGGTTCCCCGAACATGAAGTTCTTGAAGCGCTCCGGCGACTGCAGCGGCCAGGTGAGGGTCATATGACCGCCGAGTACTGTCAGGATTCCACCGAGGGCGGCGAACGAAAACGCCCAACCATCCAAGGTCGGCAGACCTTCTTGCTTGTACAGGTGATATCCCAGAGTGCAGAGCAGAAGCATGCCGAGACCGGCCGCGACACCCATGAGGGTCGTATATGTGATCATTACCGCTCCTGAGCCGACCAGCGCTCGAACAGCTGCTCGGAGTTGGCCAATCGTAGGATGAGCCTCCTGCACTGTCAATGCTTCTCGGTAGCTCGTCAATTCACGTGACAGCGGTATCGAGGTGGCGTAACCGGCAACGTCGGTGAGTGGCTGTACCGGTCGGGTGAACAGAGTTGTACGTGACTTGCCGGCACGGTACCGGCCCGGGTTCGACCTCCGCGCACGCGGGGATGGATGTGTCCCGGCGAGGAGAGGACTCAGCTGGTGGAGGCGGTGGCGAACGGGGTGCCGGTGGCCGCGACGGGCCGGTCGACCGGCCGGCGCCACAGGCCCTTCTTCTCCAGGATCGGCAGCACACCTTCGCCGAACCAGTACGCCTCCTCGACGTGCGGGTAGCCGGACAGGATGAAGTGGGTGAGCCCCAGCCGCGAGTACTCGACGAGTCGTTCGGCGACCTCTTCGTGCGAGCCGACCAGTGCGGTGCCCGCCCCGCCGCGGACCAGGCCGACGCCCGCCCACAGGTTGGGCGCGATCTCCAGGCGGTCGGTGCGGCCGCCGTGCAGTTCGAGCATGCGGCGCTGGCCCTCGGATTCGCTCTTCGCCAGGTTGGCCTGCACGCGCTCGATATCGGCCGGATCGATGCCCTGGAGCAGTCGGTCGGCTTCGGCCCAGGCGGCCTCGGAGGTGTCACGGGTGATGACGTGCAGGCGGATGCCGTAGTCGAGGGTGCGGTGGCGTTCGGCGGCGAGGCCGCGGATCCATTCCAGTTTCATGCCGACCGCGACCAGTGGTTCACCCCAGGTCAGGTAGGTGTCGGCGTATTGGGCGGCGACGGGGCCCGCGGCGGCGGAGGAGCCGCCGAAGAAGACCGGGGGTACCGGGTCGGGGTGGTTGTTGAGCAGGGCGTTCCGGACCTGCAGGTGTTTGCCCTCGAAGCTGATCGGTTCCCGCGACTCCCACAGTTCGCGCACGATGTGCAGGAATTCGCCGGTGCGCTCGTAGCGCTGCTCCTTGTCCAGGAAATCGCCGAACGCCTGCTGTTCGTGGGGTTCGCCGCCGGTGACCACGTTGAGCAGCAGCCGGCCCCGGGAATGCCGCTGGTAGGTGCCGGCCATCTGCGCGGCCAGTGTCGGGCTCACCAGGCCGGGGCGGAACGCCACCAGGAATTTCAGGGTCTCGGTGGTCTCCACCAGCATGGCGGTGGCCAGCCAGGCGTCCTCGCACCAGGCGCCGGTCGGGGTGAGGACCGCCTCGAAGCCGTTCTCCTCGGCGGCGCCCGCGATCTGGTTCAAGTAGCGCAGCGAGGCGGGGCGGTCGCCGGACATGGACGTGCCGTGACCACCGGCCATCAGACCGCGGGAATCGCCGTAGGTGGGTAGGAACCAGTGGAACGACAGACTCACCGGAAATCTCCTCGAGGGGCTCTGGAGCGGACAGTGCGGTGGCCGAGCTCCTCGCCGGGCCGATCTGTGATCCTGACCGACCACGGGCGCGGTGTCACCGGTTGGAATCGACGGGATTTTTTGCCGCGGGTGTTTCGAATCCGGCTGCGTGTAACCGGTGAGGGGGAGTACGGGGTCGGCGATCGTGGATTGATGACCACCAAACGTGGCGTGCAAGCCTGGTCCCTCAGCGCCAGGACAGCGCATCGACATCGGACTGACTCGAACACGCGCGGTCTTTGTCGGAGGCCAGCGTTACTGTGCGTCCGTGCAGATTCGGTACAACTTCCGTGTCTACCCGACGCCAGGCCAGCGGATCGCGTTGGCGCAGGCGTTCGGTTGCGCGCGGGTGGTGTACAACGACAACCTCCGCGTCCGCGAGGAAGCGT
This sequence comes from Nocardia sp. NPDC002869, assembly GCF_046764065.1. Lineage (NCBI taxonomy): Bacteria > Bacillati > Actinomycetota > Actinomycetes > Mycobacteriales > Nocardiaceae > Nocardia > Nocardia sp. NPDC002869. The sequence goes on along the minus strand of NZ_JBKOOL010000043.1, from coordinate 19,090 downwards.
ATGCGGCCGGAAAGAAGTTGTCGGATACCGAGATACAACGCCTGGTGGTGACCGAAGCCAAGCGCACACCGGGGCGAGCCTGGTTGGTCGGGGTTTCCTCGGTCGTTCTGGTGCAAGCCTGCCAGGACGCGCGCAGTGCGTACCGGAACTGGTTCGACTCGATGGCGGGGAAACGCCAAGGTCCCAAACTGGGCAAGCCGCGATTGCGGTCCCGCAAGGACCATCGACAGGCGGTTCGGCTCACCCGCAATGGATTCTCGTTGCGCCCGGACCGGAGGCTGTATGTGGCCAAGGTTGGGGAGATGAAGCTTGCGTGGTCGCGGGACCTTCCGGCCGAGCCGTCGTCGGTCACGGTGATCAAGGATGCGGCAGGCCGGTATTTCGCATCGTTCGTGGTGCAGGTCGGCGACCGGGCGTTGCCGGAAGTCGATGCCGAAGTCGGTATAGACCTGGGGTTGTCGACGTTCGCGGTGCTGTCGGATGGCAAGACGATCGCTTCGCCTCGGTTCCTGCGGCAGGCCGAACGCAAGCTGAAGAAGGTTCAGCGGGCACTGTCCCGCAAGGCCAAAGGTTCCAAGAATCGGGCGAAGGCCCGGGTCCGGGTCGCGCGGGCTCATGCCCGGGTAGCCGATACGCGCCGGGATTGGGCGCACAAGCAGTCCACGGCGATCATCCGCGAGAACCAAGCGGTGTTCGTGGAGGACTTGAGCGTGAGAGGTCTCGCGCGGACGCGCCTCGCGAAGTCGGTGCACGACGCCGGGTGGGGCATGTTCATCCGCATGCTGGAGGAGAAGGCGCTGCGGTACGGCCGCGGCTTCGTCAAGGTGGATCGGTTCTTCCCGTCCTCGCAATTGTGTTCGGTGTGTGGAGTTGTCGATGGGCCGAAACCGCTGTCGGTTCGGGAATGGACCTGCGCCTGTGGTGCGGTGCACGATCGAGACCTGAACGCTGCCAACAATATTCTCGCCGCCGGACGGGCGGAGAGGTCAAACGCCTGCGGAGGGGCGGTAAGTCCGGCCGCGTAGCGGAAGGCACATCCCGATGAAACAGGAACCCACTGAGATGCCGCGCAGCGGCATGGTAGGAACCCCGGCCGTTCACAGCCGGGAGGACGTCAATTCCACCGCACAACCTGTCTCCGATACCGATCTGGACGCGGTGTTCGCGCCGATCTACGCCGATATCGCGGCGGGCGCGGTCGAGCGCGAGATCGACCGCCGGCTCGCCCACGACGAAGTGCGCCGGTTACGCGCGGCGCGGTTCGGCGCGCTGCGGGTGCCGGTCGAATACGGCGGGTACGGCGTGAGCGTGCGCCAGCTGTTCCGGCAACTGATCGAGCTGGCCGCCGCCGAGTCGAACCTGCCGCAGGCGCTGCGTGTGCATTTCGTGTTCGCCGAGGACCAGTTGCTCGCCGAGGCGGGTCCGGCGCGCGCGGAGTGGTTGCGCAAGATCTCGCAGGGGACGCTGGTCGGGAATGCGATCACCGAGCCCGGTGTGGGCGCGGTGGACCGGTATCGGACCCGGCTGACCCGGTCCGGGGACGGCTGGCTGCTCAACGGGACGAAGTACTACAGCACCGGATCGCTGTACGCCGACCACATCCTGGTCGCCGCCGACCGGGACGGCGAACGGGTCGGTGTGCTGGTGGACGCCGAGGCCCCGGGGGTGCGTCAGCACGACGACTGGGACGGTTTCGGGCAGCGGCTGACCGCCAGCGGTACCACCGAGTTCACCGATGTCGCGATCGCGCCGGACCGGGTCCTGGGCCCCGGCTACGGGGACGCGGGTGCCACCTACTCGACCTCCTACCTGCAGTTGTTCCAGCTCGCCGTGCTGGCCGGTATCGCGCAGCGGGCCGAACGCGACACCCGCGAATGGGTGGCCGCGCGCCGCCGCGGCTACACCCATTCCGCGGCCGATCTGCCCCGCCACGATCCGCTGGTGCAGCAGGTGATCGGCCGGCTGTCGGCCGCGGCGTTCGGCGCCCGCGCCAGTGTGCTGGCGGTCGCCGATGTGCTCGACAAGGTGCTCGCCGTCGGAGCCACCGAGGAGCAAGGTCTGATCGACGCCGAACTGGCGGCGGCCCAGGCGCAGCTCGGGGTGATCGATACCGTGCTGGCCGCCACGACGCAGCTGTTCGAGGTGGGCGGCGCGTCCATCACCTCGGAGGGGCTGCGGCTGGACCGGCACTGGCGCAACGCGCGCACCATCTCGGTGCACAATCCGGCCATCCAGAAGGCCCGGGCCATCGGGGACCACCTGCTGAACGGCACTGCGCTGCCGTTTGCCTGGAGCGCGGGGGAGCGCAAGCCGGAAGGGGCGGTGTGATGGCCCGGCGGATCCGGTTCAACGCCTTCGATATGAACTGTGTCGCCCACCAGTCTCCCGGACTGTGGCGGCATCCCGACGATCAATCGCACCGGTACAAGGAGCTCGGCTACTGGACGGAGTTGGCCGGGCTCCTGGAGCGTGGGCGGTTCGACGGCCTGTTCATCGCCGATGTGCTCGGCACCTACGACGTCTACGGCGGCGACGATCGCGCGGCGCTGCGCAACGGCGCCCAGATCCCGGTGGCCGATCCGCTGCTGCTGGTCTCGGCGATGGCGGCGGTGACCGAACATCTCGGCTTCGGGATCACCACCGGCACCGGGTTCGAACATCCGTATCCGTTCGCCCGCCGGCTGTCCACCCTGGACCATCTGACCGGCGGCCGGATCGGCTGGAATGTCGTCACCGGGTATCTGCCCTCGGCCGCGCGGAATTTCGGGGCCGAGGATCAGCTCGACCACGACGACCGTTACGACCAGGCCGACGAATATCTGGAAGTGCTCTACAAACTGTGGGAGGGGTCCTGGGAGGACGACGCGGTCGTCCGCGATCCCGCGCGCAATATCTATGTCGACCCGGCGAAGGTGCACCATATCGGTCACTCCGGGCGGCACTACACGGTCCCCGGCGTGCACCTGTCCGAGCCGTCGCCGCAGCGGACGCCGGTGATCTTCCAGGCGGGCGCCTCACCGCGCGGGGTGCGGTTCGCCGCCGAGAACGCCGAGGCGATCTTCGTCGCCGCCCCGTCGAAACGAGTACTCGCGCAGACGGTGTCCGGTATCCGGGCGGCGCTGGAGGCGGCGGGCCGTGACCGCCACGCCGCCCGGATCTACGCGCTGGCCACCATCGTCACCGATGCCACCGACGACGCCGCGCGCCGCAAACACGAGGAGTACCTGTCCTACGCCAGTGTCGAGGGCGGACTGGTGTTCATGTCGGGCTGGATGGGGATCGACCTGTCCCGCTACGACCTCGACGACCCGATCGGCGAGGTGCAGAGCAACGCGATCCGCTCGGCGGTGGCGGCGTTCCAGGAGTTCGACGATGACGGCCGGGAATGGACGGTCCGCGATATCGGGCGCTGGGCCGGGATCGGCGGGATCGGGCCGGTGTTCGTCGGCTCCGGCGCGACGGTGGCCGACCGGCTGCAGGAATGGGTGGACGACACCGATGTGGACGGGTTCAATCTCGCCTACGCCGTCACGCCCGGGACCTTCGAGGACATCGTCCGGTATGTGATCCCGGTGCTGACCGAACGCGGCGTCTATCCCACCGAGTACGTGCCGGGGACGCTGCGCAACGCGCTGTTCGAACGCGGGGACCGGCTCCCACCCGAGCATCGGGGCGCACGCTATCGGCTGGGTGGTCCCGGTTCCACCGTGCTGCCGGACGAGGTATCGCGCAATATCGCCGGCGAACTGATCACCTAGTCCGTGGCGGCCGGAACCGCGCGGCGCCCGCCGTGGTCTGTCCGAGCGTGAGCATCGCTTGGGCGACCTCGCCGACCGCCACATCGGGGATCGCACCGGCGGCCTCTTCGAGGACGAGCAGCCGTGCCCCGGGGATCTCGCGCGCGATCGCCTCGCCGTTGCCGACAGGGAAGAACCGGTCGCGGCGGCCGTGGACGACGAGCGTGGGGACCTCGATCTCGGGCAGGCGCTCGCGCCAGCGGGGTGTGCAGTCGAGCCTGGAGAACAGCATGCCCATCTGGTTGGCCATCTGGACCGGGGGTGTGGTGCCGGGTGTGCGGTCCCAGATGCGTGCCGCGAGTGTGCGCGCGGTGCCGGGGTCGTCGCCGCGGATCTCCGCACCGGCGGCGGCGAATTCCGCCACCGCCTCGCGGTCGGCCCAGTCGGGCATCGGATGCGCGAACAGCCTGCTCATCGTGGCCTGATCGTGGTCGGGGAGGTCATCGTCGGGCGGACCAGGGGCGACCGCGCGGGTGCCGACGAGGGTGAGCGCCGAGAACGCGCCCGGATGGTCGAGCACGGCTACCTGGGCGACCATCCCGCCGACGCCGATCCCCGCGAGGTGCGCAGGCCCCCCGCCGAGCGCGTCGGCAAGGGCGGCGGCGTCGGCGGCGAGGTCGCGCAGGGTGTAGGCGGGTGCCTCCGGGTCCGTCGTCGTCGACTCCCCGCTGTCGCGCAGGTCGTAGCGCACCACACGGTGCCCGCCGGCGGCGAGACGCTCGCAGAGCGCGTCGGGCCAGGAGAGCATCGTCGTCCCGCCCGCGAGCAGAACGAGTGGCGCGTCGTCGTCACCGAACGACTCGATGCCCAAGGTGATTTCATCGAGGTCGACGGTGGTCATTGTGGCGGCGAATCCGTCCCGGCGACGAACGCGCTGTCAGCGATGATTCGGGTCATACAAGGGCAGACCCGATCCGCTTCCCGAATTCATCGCCCACGCGTGAAAAGTGTGGCGAATGCGCACTCGGCCGCACGACGCATTCGCGGCCGGTGCGGGCTCACCACACCGGACCGGCCGACCGGAACTCGGCCATGGACATACCGCGGCGCCGCCGGACGAGATTGCGCAGCGTACCGCCGTTCAGATAGCCGACCTTCGCCGCCACGGTGTCCACCGTGAGCGCCGTCGTGCGCAACAGGTGCGCGGCCCGTTCGAGCCGGATATCGTCCACGAAATCGCGCGGTGATCTGCCGAGTTCGGCCTGGGTGGCGCGTTGCAGGCTGCGTTCGGTGACGCCGAGTTCGGCGGCGGCCCGGGAAATCCGGAATCCTTCCCCGATGTGTTCGCGGACCCATCGCTCGAAACCGGAGGTGAGCGAATGGCCGGCGGCGATCACCTCGGGGACGGCGAAGTCGGCCTGGGTCCGGCGGTTTCCGTCGGCCAGGTACCGGCCGGCGAGGTCGGCGAGCGCGGGACTGCGCGCGTGCACGAAGGACAGTGCCAGATCCAGATGTGACAGCGATGCGCCCGCCGTGGTCACCCGCTCGCCGCGGCACAGTGTCGCGCTCTCGTCCAGCTCGACCTCGGGGTAGCGCCGGCGGAAGGTCGGGCCCAGCCACCAGCTGGTAGTCGCGCGGCACCCGTTCAGTACTCCGGCCTCGGCCAGGAGGAAGGTACCCGTACACGCGGCGCCGAGCCGGGCGCCGGTGGCGTGCATACCTCTGATCCGATCCAGCACAGCGGCGTTCTCGGGTGCGGAGACCAGTTGGATCAGGGCCTCGGCCTCGAGCGCGCTGACCGCGGGTATCAGGAGCAGATCGGGGTCGTCGGCGAGTTCGCCGAGCGGGACCGTGGGCACGGTGTGGCCGTGTCCGGAGCGGATCTCGGTACCCAGCGAAGCGACGCGGACCCGCCATGGTTCCGGCGGTGCGTCGAGGGTCGTGCGCATCGCGTTCGCCGTGGCGAAGGTTTCGAGCAGGGCGGCGAAGCCGAAATCGGCGATACCGTCCACGACGAATATGGTGACGTCCATGTCGGGAATAGTACGAAAAATGTCGTTTCCGACACTCCTCTTCGGGATGAATCGGGCCTACGCTTTCGCGATGAAGAGACCGCACCGGTCCGGCCGGTCGGTTTACTCACCACTCGACGTCCAGCGCGACACCCATCCCGGAGTGAACATGCCCGTCCTCGCCACCCGTGGCCCCCACCACATCCGCCTCACGGTCACCGACATCGATCGGTCCCGCGACTTCTACCGTGATGTGCTCGGGTTCGACATCGTCGCCGAATCCCCCGGACGCCCGGACGATCCGGAGGTGCGCACCGATCCGCACCGGCTGTACGGCGGCTGCGTCTTCCAGGCCGGCGCCCTACTGCTGGGGTTGCGCCCGGTCGCGCCCGCCGGGGATTCGTTCGACTCCGAGCGCGTCGGCCTGGACCATCTGAGCTTCGGGGTGGACTCCCGGCAGGACCTCGTCACCGCGGCCGAACGACTGGCGGCCGCGGGTATCGAGCACGGTGAGGTCATCGAGATGGACCAGTTCGGCATCGCGATCCTGTCGTTCGACGACCCCGACGGGATCCATCTCGAACTCACGGCTCCCCTGTGATGCCGGTGCTGCACCACCCGCGCGTCCGCCCGACAGTACTCGGCTCCTGCGATCATCGCGTGGGCGCCGGGCCCGCACCCGGGCGTGCCGCCGACCGGGAACCGTGGCGCGAGCTGTCCGGGGCCGAGTGCGCGGTCGCGCTCCTCGCCGCCGCGGGATGGACCGACCGGGCCATTGCCGCCCGCCGGGGCACCTCGGTGCGCACCACCGAGGCGCAATTGGCCTCCGTACTGCGCAAACTGGTGATCGGCTCGCGGTACGACATCGCCCCTTTCGTCCCCGACCACCTCGTCGCGCAGGTGCGGCAGGAAGCCGAGGGCGGAACGCCGCGCCGACGGCGCCTGCACCGCCGGGCGCAGGAGCGGGTCCGGCGGTAGGACCGCTGCCGGCGTTCGCCGATCAGGGCCCGGACAGCGACCGCACGAACACCTCGGCGACCGATTCGAGTCCGCGCCGATCGGTCTCGTCGAACCGCGCGACGCGCGGACTGTCGAGATCGAGCACACCGACCAGCTCACCGGCGCCGATCAGCGGCACGACGATCTCCGCCCGGCTGTCGGCGTCGCAGGCGATATGGCCGGGGTAGGCGTGCACATCGGGGACCAGCTGGGTGCGGCGGGTGTGAGCGGCGGTACCGCACACACCCGCGCCGAGCGCGATCCGCACGCAGGCCGGTTTGCCCTGGAAGGGCCCGACGACGAGCTCGCGGCCGTCGTAGAAGTAGAAACCGGCCCAGTTCACCTCGGGCAGACTGTGGTAGATCAGCGCACTCAGATTGGCGGCGTTCGCGATCCGGTCGGCTTCACCGGACAGCAGGGCGGCGGCCTGCGCGGTGAGCAGCCGGTACCCCTCGGCGCGGTCGCCGGTCAGCGGGACGAGGTCGAAGGTCATGTACCGGATGGTAGAGCGGCCCGGCCCGGGCCGTTTCCGCGGAAACCGTCGATGGTGTCACGAAAAGCGCTGCGATGCGGGGCTGTTCGGCATCAACTCGCGGTGAGTGTAATAGTGCAGCTCGGCCGCTGTGATCGTGACCATGGCGCTATGACAACACAGCAGACCTCCCACCGTAAGGCCGCCGTGATCGGGGCCGGGCAGACCGGCGTGACCGCGGCGCTCGGCCTGCTCGACGCCGGATTCACGGTCACCGTCTACAGCGACAAGGACCAGCGTGACCTGCGCGACAAGGTGCCGGCCACCGGTACCGCCCTGATCTTCGGTGAGGCCCAGGCCGCCGAAGCGGCGCTCGGGCTGCCCACCTACCTCGACCGCGCACCACTGCACAGCGGCCTCACGGTCCGTGTCGCCGGGGGCGGTGCGGAACTGATCGCCTTCGACGGCGCGTTCGACGGGTTCCACGGTCTCGCCGTCGACACCCGGCTCAAGGCCGACGAACGGCTCACCACCTTCCTGGAACGCGGCGGCCGGTTCGTCGTCGACCCGGTGACACCCGAACGGCTCGACCAGATCGCCGCCGACAACGATCTCACCCTGGTCGCGACCGGCCGGGGCGGGCTGTCCCAGCTGTTCGCGGTGGACGAGACCCGGACCGTGTACGACGCGCCCCAGCGCAGCCTGCTGACCGTCACCGTGACCGGTCTCCCGCACGACGAGTCGGTGTTCGCCCACCGCAGCCCGGCCGGCGGTGGCCGCAGCGGGTTCTCCATCGTCGCCGAGGAAGGCGAGGCCTGGTGGGGGCCGTACCTGCACAAGGACGCCGGGCCGACCTGGGCGTTCCTGGGCTGGGCACGGCCGGGCGGCGACTGGGAGAAGCGGTTCGCGGCCGCCGATTCGGCGGAATCGGCGCACCGGATCGTCACCGGCCTCTACCGCGACTACCTCGACTGGGACCTGCCGGAGGTGCTCGCCACGAAGGCGCTTTCCGAGGATCCGCATTCCTGGCTCAGGGGCGCGGTGCGGCCGCTGTTCCGGCGCGGGGTCGGGCACACCGCGGGCGGGCATCCGGTGGCGGCGCTGGGCGATACCGCCGTGGCCTACGACCCGATCGCCGGGCAGGGGGCGCAGAGTGGGCTCATCCAGGCACAACGCCTGGTCGCCGCGGCGGCCGCACACGACGGCGCCTTCGACGATGCCTGGATCACCGCGCAGTACGAGGCATTCCTCGACGCCCGCGCCGAGGACGCCGCCAAGGTCACCCGGCTGTTCCTCAGCGACCCCGAGTTCGCCGAGATCGGCGGCCAGTTCTTCAGCGCGGCCGCGGCCGACCACCGCTTCGCCTCGGCACTCGTGGGCACACTGCACCGCCCGCAAGCGGCGCGTCCGGTGAACTCGGTGGCGGACGCGCACCGGCTCATCGCCCAGGTCACCGGGGAGGAGGCGACCGAGGTGCTGGGCCGGTTCCGGCCCGCCGGACGATTCAGCAGGTCGCAGTACAACGGAGCCGCAGCCACCGCCTGACCGGCCCACCGACCCCGGCGACTCGCCGGCCCCGCGGTCGCCGGGCCGCCGGGCCGCGAGCCCGGGTACCGGACATGGGTCGCCGGTACTCGGGTGCGGGTCCACGGGGCCGTCCCCGCCGCCGGGTACGGGCGCACCTGTGGGATAGGTTCCCGCCGATTCAAAACCTCGTCCGCCCACAACCGCGCTGGTGAACTGGACTCGCGCCGGTGCCGGGTTGCCGTGCCCGGCGTCCGGACCACAGATGCCGACAGCGAGCAGCGGGAGCAGCGACCAGGCGATACCTCCACTGTCGGTGCGGCCTTCGCGGACCGCACGTACCAGCTCCAGGAGGTGCGATATCTCCGCCTTCGCTGCGGCCTCCGCGAACCGTATGAAACAGCCCGAGGAGGCTCCTTTGAGTACTGAGAAGATCAGCGACCAGGTTCGGTTCGCCTATTGGGTCCCCAATGTCAGCGGTGGTCTGGTGACCAGTGAGATCGAACAGCGCACCGGCTGGGATTTCGAGTACAACAAGAAACTCGCCCGGACCGCCGAACGCAACGGCTTCGAATACGCGCTCTCCCAGGTCCGCTACACCGCCTCCTACGGCGCCGAGTACCAGCACGAATCCACCTCGTTCAGCCTGGCGTTGCTCGGCGCCACCGAACGGCTGAAGGTGATCGCCGCGGTCCATCCCGGTCTGTGGCATCCCGCCGTACTCGCCAAATTCGGTGCCACCGCCGACCATCTGTCCGGCGGGCGATTCGCCATCAATGTGGTCTCGGGCTGGTTCGCGGGGGAGTTCACCGCACTCGGGGAGCCGTGGCTCGAACACGACGAGCGCTACCGGCGCAGCGCGGAGTTCCTGGAAGTGATCCGCAAGATCTGGACCGAGGACAACGTGAACTACGGCGGCGACTTCTACCGCATCCGCGATTTCACGCTCGAGCCCAAACCGCTCAACACCCCCGAACGCCCGAACCCCGAACTGTTCCAGGGCGGTAACTCCAGCGCGGCCCGCCGCAACGGCGGACGCCACGCGGACTGGTACTTCTCCAACGGCAAGGACTTCGACGGCGTCACCGAGCAGCTCGACGATCTGCGGGCGGTCGCCCGCGCCCACGACCGCGAAGTGAAGTTCGGGCTGAACGGATTCATCATCGCCCGCGATACCGAGCGCGAGGCCCACGACACCCTCCGCGAGATCATCGACAAGGCCGACAAGCCCGCGGTCGAGGGCTTCCGGGACGCCGTGCAGCAGGCCGGCGCCGCCACCCGGGACGGCAAGGGGATGTGGGCGGATTCGAGCTTCGAGGATCTGGTCCAGTACAACGACGGGTTCCGCACCAAGCTCATCGGGACGCCCGAACAGGTCGCCGAACGGATCGTCGCCTACCGCGAACTGGGCGTGGACCTCATCCTGGGCGGATTCCTGCATTTCCAGGAGGAGATCGAGTACTTCGGGGCCAAAGTGCTGCCGCTGGTCCGCGAACTCGAGGCCGCGCGACGCCCCGCCGCGGTGGCGGGGCGATGACCGCCGTCGGGGCCGCCCGGATCGCCTCGGCCGGGCAGGCGCGCGCCGTCGCCGCGGAACTGGCGGCCGAATTCGCGGTGGGCGCCGCGGACCGCGACCGGGAACGCGCCCTGCCCTTCGCCGAAGTGCGCAAACTCGCGGCCACCGGGCTGCTGGCGGTGACCGTGCCCGCGGACCTGGGCGGCGCCGATCTGCCGCCCGGCGCAGTCGCGGAGGTGGTGCGGCTGCTCGCGGTCGCCGATCCGAATATCGCGCAGATTCCACACAGTCACTTCGTCTATGTGAACCTGCTGAAATTGGCCGGGTCCGCCGACCAGCAGCGGCGCTACCTGGGTGGCGTCCTGGACGGCGCCCAGATCGCGAACGCCCAGTCCGAACGCGGCGGCGCGACCGTCGCCGATATCGCCACCACCGTGCGCCCGCTCGCGGGCGGGCAGCAGTTCCGGATCGACGGGGTCAAGTACTACTGCACCGGTTCCCTGTTCGCCGACTTCCTGGCCGTTCTCACCAGGCTGGACGATCCCGAGGGTGCTGCCGGGCTGCCGGGCGGCCAGTACGTCGCGTTCCTGCCCGCCGACACCCCGGGCGTGCGGATCGTCGACGACTGGAACGGATTCGGTCAGCGCACCACCGGCAGCGGCACGGTGTCGTTCGAGAATGTGATGGTCGAGCGCGATCAGCTGGTGGCCCGGACCGCCGCCGTGGACCGGCCCACCGCCTACGGCGCCTCCGCGCAGCTGCTGCACGCGGCGATCGACGCGGGTATCGCCCGCGGTGCGCTCACCACCGCCGCCGGCTTCGCCCGGGAGAAGAGCCGGCCCTGGTTCGAGGCGCAGGTGAGCCGGGCGATCGACGATCCGCTGCTCATCCAGCGGTTCGGCGAACTGGCCGTCGCGGTCGCCGCGGCCGAGGCCGGGCTGGCGGCCGCCGGTGCGGCGGTGGACGCCGCACTGGGTGCGCCGGAACGGGTCGCCGAGGCCTCGCTCGCCGTCGCCACGGCCAAGATCCTGGCCGACCGCGCGGCCACCGAGGTGTCCGGCGCCCTGTTCGAGGTGAGCGGTACCCGCAGCGCGGCCGACGACCTCAACCTGCACCATTTCTGGCGCAATGCCCGGACCCACACCCTGCACGACCCGGTCCGCTGGAAATACCAGCACCTCGGCCGAGCCCTGCTACACGGCAGTCCGCCGCCGCTGCACGGCGTGATCTAGCCGGACGCCGGCCCGGCGGGACAGTGCTCCCCGCCGGGGCGGCCGATGGTGGCCGAATGTGGGTCGGCGACCATCCTCGTCCGGTCGGGAAGGGAGCGGCGGCGGTGCTATCGCGATCGTCCGGCAGTGCCGGCCGGTCAGCGGGACGCCGTCGCGCCCTCCGGATGCACCGGATGTTTCCCCTCCGCGAACTCCTCCACGATCTTCGCGCAGAACGCGGGCAGATCGCCGGGGTTGCGGCTGGACACCAGTCCGCGGTCGTTCACCACTTCCTCGTCGACGACATTGCCGCCGGCATTGCGGATATCGGTCCGGACGCTCGGATAGGACGTGAGGGTGCGGCCCCGCACCACATCGGCCTCCACCAGCGTCCACGGGCCGTGACAAATGACGCCGACCGGTTTGCCGGTGGCGAAGAAATTCCGGACGAAGGCCACCGCCGACTCGTCCTGCCGGAGTTTGTCGGGGTTGGTGGTACCGCCCGGCAGGATCAGCGCGTCGAATTCGTCGGGGCTGCATTCGCCGACGACCCGGTCCACGTCGAAGGTGTCGCCCTTCTCCACATCGTGGTTCATGGCCTGGATCTGCCCGGGTTTCAGCGACAGCAGCGCGGTGCTCGCCCCGGCGTCCTCGACCGCGGAGCGTGGCTGTACGAGCTCCACCTGCTCCACCCCGTCGGCGGCGAGAACAGCGACTCGTCGCCCTGTCAGATTGTGCTGCCGGCCCATGCCTGCTCCTTCCGTATACGCGGATTGCGGTCTGTCCCGCGGCCTACCCGGGCCCATCGCGGCGAAACGTGGCGTCCACCCTCGTCCAGTGGGATCGGGCACGCCCGGACCGGTGGCTGATTCGACCGCGGACGACCGGGTAGTCGGCCCGTGTCCGGCGAACGAGAAGAAAGGCATTCGACGATGAACGTCCCCATCAAGAGCACCCTCGACCCGGAACAGCAACACGTCACCGGTGAGGCCTTGCGCGCCACTGTCGTCGATCTCATCGATTTGTCGCTGATCGCCAAGCAGGCCCACTGGAACGTCCTCGGCCGTAACTTTCGCTCCGTCCACCTCGCGCTGGACGAGCTGGTGACCGCGGCCCGTGAGTTCACCGACGACGCCGCCGAACGCGCGACCTCCATCGGGGTCAGCCCGGACGGCCGTGCCGCGACCGTCGCCAAAGAGGCCGGCGGGCTCGAGTTCCCCGACGGCTGGCAGCAGGACACCGATGTCATCGAGGCCATCGTCAAGAACCTCGGCAAGGTCATCGGCCGCCTGCGTGAGCGCATCGACATCACCGAGAAAGCAGATCCGGTGACCCAGGATCTGTTCATCACGATCGCGGCCCGGCTCGAACAGTTGCACTGGATGTGGCAGGCTCAGCTCTCCTCCGCCTGATACGTCGTCCCGCGCTCGCGCGGCCCCGTAGGCACAGTGCCGAATCGGGCGGGAGTACGAGGAGGAGTGCGAGTGGTTCGGGTTTCCGGATCGCCGTACGGGCTGAGTACCGGCCCGGACGGCGCCCTGTGGTTCACCATGGCGGCCGAGGGCGCCCTCGGCCGATATCTCGACGGTGAGGTCCGGACCTTCCCGCTCGACCCCTCCGACGGACAGCCGACGGTGATCGTGCCGGGACCCGGCGACGCCATGTGGTTCACCGAATTCCGCGGTGACCGGATCGGCCGCATCGCTGGGGAAGGCGATGCGACGTGGTTCCCGGCGCGATCCCCGTACGGCATCACCGCGGGTCCGGACGGCGCCGTGTGGTTCACCGAATTGCAGACCGACGCCATCGGGCGGCTGACCATGGACGGTGAGCTGACCCGGTTCGCCGTGTCGGGAATGCCCTCGATGATCACCACCGGCCCGGACGGGGCGCTGTGGTACACCCTCAACCAGGGCAATGCGATCGGCCGGATCGAGCCCGGCGACGGCGCCACGGCCGTGTACCCGCTGCCGACCGAAGGTGCCATGCCGGTCGGTATCACCGCGGGCCCCGACGACGCGCTGTGGTTCGTCGAGATCGGGGGCGGACAGGTCGGCCGGATCGGGACCGACGGCACGATCACCGAGTTCCCGCTCCCGGACCGCGCGGCCCGGCCCCATGCCATCGTCACGGGCCCGGACGGGGCGCTGTGGTTCACCGAATGGGCAGCGACGCGGCTCGGCCGCATCACCACCGACGGCGTGATCACCGAAACCGAACTGCGCGGTGCCGAACCGCACGGGGTAGCGGTCGGACCGGACGGTGCGCTGTGGGTGGCCATGGAATCGGGCAGCCTCGAGCGCGTCGTGGTGTGACGGGGGATCCCCCACTCGGCGCGGTGCTCGCTGCGCCGAGCGGGAGATCCCGGGCTCAGTCGCCTACGGCGACCTCGCGCAGGCGGCCGCCGGCCAAGCGCAGCCGGCGCTGCACTCCGATCTCGGCGAGGAACCGCTCGTCGTGGCTGACGACCACGAACGCGCCCCGGTAGGCCTCGAGCGCGCTCTCGAGTTGCCCGACACTGACCAGGTCGAGGTTGTTGGTCGGTTCGTCCAGCAGCAGCAACTGCGGTGCCGGCTCCGCGAACAGCACGCAGGCCAGGGTGGCGCGCAGCCGTTCACCGCCGGACAGCGCGCCCACCGGCAGATCGACCCGGGCACCACGGAACAGGAACCGCGCCAGCAGATTCAGCCGCTGCGGCGTGGGCAGATTCGGCGCGAAGGCGGCCAGGTTCTCGGCGACGGTGCGATCCAGGTGGAGCAGGTCCAGCCGCTGCGACAGATAGGCGACCCGGCCCTCCGCCCGGGTGACCGAACCACTCTCCGGCGCAAGATCGCCGTGCACTATCCGCAGCAGGGTGGATTTCCCCGCACCGTTCGGCCCGGTCAGCGCGATCCTCTCCGGCCCGCGGATGGTCAGATCCGCGCCGTCACCGGCGAAGACCTCCTGTTCGCCGAAGCGGTGGCGGATCCCTTCCCCGGCGAATACGGTGCGCCCGGCCGGGACATCGGTGTCCGGTAGCTGCAGGGAGATCCGCTGCTCCGGGCGCAGCGCGCGCTCGGCCGAATCGAGCCGGTTCTTCGCGGCGTCGACCCGGGCGGCATGGGTTTCGTTCGCCCGCCCGGCCGACTCCTGCGCATTGCGTTTCATGGTGCCGGCGAAGATTTTCGGCAGCCCTGCGTTACCCAGATTCCGGGCCGCGTTGCTCGCCCGCCGGGCGGCGCGCTCCCGGGCCTGCTGGAGCTCCCGCTTCTCGCGTTTGACCTCCTGTTCGGCATTGCGGATGTTCTTCGCCGCGACCTCGCGCTCGGCGCGGATCGACTCCTCGTACTCGGTGAAATCGCCGCCGTAGAAGCGGATCTCACCGGCGTGCAATTCGGCGATGCGATCCATCCGGTCCAGCAGGGCCCGGTCGTGGCTCACCAGCAGCAGACAGCCTTTCCAGTCGGCCAGCAGATCGTAGAGCCGATGCCGGGCCGCGAGATCCAAGTTGTTCGTCGGCTCGTCGAGCAGCAGTACATCGGGTCGCCGCAGCAGCTGCGCCGCCAGACCCAGCGACACCACCTGACCGCCGCTGAGGGTGCGCAACCGCCTGGTCAGCGTCAGCTCGCCCAGACCGAGGCGCTCCAGCTGGGCCCGGGTGCGTTCCTCGATATCCCAGTCGGCGCCGATGGTGGTGAAATGCTCTTCGGCGGTGTCACCGGACTCGACGGCGTTCAGCGCGGCCAGGACCGGTGCGATACCCAGGGTTTCGGCGACCGTCATCTCGCCGGTGAGCGGCAGGGTCTGCGGCAGGTAACCGAGTACGCCGTCGACGGACACACCCCCGGCAGTGGGTTTCAGCTCACCCGCGAGCAAGCGGAGCAGTGTGCTCTTACCCGCACCATTGGGTGCGACCAGACCGGTGCGGCCGCCGGGCACGCTGAAGGACAGATCGGTGAACACCGCGGTGTCGTCCGGCCAGGAGAACGACAGGTTCGAACAGACGATGAAAGATTCGGACATGTAGGAGAGACCTCGGTTGTCGTTCGGGCGCGTCACGCTGCCCCGAATAAGGAAAAGTGAACGACGGAACGGCCACTACAGCGGCGCCCGATGCGCCCTACTGGTGGCCGTCAGAGCCGGGTGGCTCCGGAGATGTCGAGTTCACCAACCATGATCGATCTCTCTGTGGTCGAGGATTCCCTGTTCACGATAGCAGTCCGCGCACCGCGGCCGGTGCGGCCGGTAGGTACGGTGCCGGGTTCGGCCGGTCGGGACGCGGACGAAACGGAACCGTTTCAGGCGCGTGGTGCGGGATGAGGCTCGATAGCGCCGGGGGCGGGAGGTACGTTGCACTGTATTCCACAGCGCTGCTCACCCGGCGCGGTTCCGCCCTGGTCCTCGCAACCGGCGGTCTGACAGTTGGGGTCGCGGGTGTTCGGATCCATCGCCAAGGGCTCGGCGTAGTACGACCACGCGAAGGCATCGGAATTCGAGAGGGCGGAGCAGTAGACCGCGGTGCCGTCCGCGAGATGTCCGACCTCACCGGGTTCCGCGCAGTAACCGTGCAGTTCCACCTGTGGATTCGGGCCGTCGGCCACCTGGGACGCCGGGGTCCCCGGGACAGCGGCCGCCGGGGCGGCGACTGCGAAGAAGAGGGCGAAGGCCCCGACGATCGCGCCGAGAAGTCGAGGGCCCCGGCCACGCGCTCGTGGACTCATGGTTCGCTTCCGTTCTGTCGCGTCCCCCGCTCATGCGATCTATTCGATCGTATCCATCACCGCAGGTGGGCGGCAATGGTCGCGGTGGGCGACCCGGGGCCGGGCGACGTGGCGGAGCCGGAATCGTGCTGCGACCGTAATCGGGCCGGCCCCGTTCGGCCGTACGTGCCGGAGCCGATGGCCCTACCACCACTTGCCGAGCGGATGCGGTGGCCGACCGTCGCCGTGGAACGTCGGCCGTGGCCTCCGACGCGTGCCGAGATCTCGATTCGGACACAGTGGCCGGCGCCCGGATACCAACTTCCTCTGCGCGCGGCCGAGCGCCGCCCCATCGGCCCGACGCCGGGCGCCGACCGACGCCGGGCCCGGTGGAGACCTCAGCTGCCGCGGCCGGCCGATCCGGAGGCCCGGGAGGCGGGTTGCCCTACTTCCGCCAGGTCACCGCCGGATGTCATGGGTTCGGCTGTGCCGGACTGGTCGGTCCCGGCCCGGCCGAGGCGGGCCAGGGCAACGGCTGAGAGGGCTCCGATCAGGGACAGCCCGATCCAGACCAGCACCTCGGCATCCGCCGCCCGCGCGGCGCCGAATACGGCGCCGGTCGCGAGGTTGCCGATCAGGATGCCGATCCCGACCACACTGTTGTAGAAGCCGTAGTAGGTGCCCACCAGGCGGTCCCCGGCCAGCGTGACGACCGTGTCCATCTCGAACGGGAACACCGCGGCGGTCCCGACGGCCAGCAGGGCCGCCGAGGCCAGCAGGGCGGCCACCGCGGCCCAGGTGCCGAACCGAGACGGGACGGGAACCAGGGCGAGCGGTAGGAAGGCGCCGGCCAGGATCGTCATCCCCGCGACCAGGGCGCGTCCGGTGCCCCAGCGCTTTCGGAACCAGGCGGTGATCCGCAATTGGCCGGCCACCGCGATCACCCCGGAGATCACGAACAGCGCGGAGACCAGTAGCTGCGCGCCGTCTCCGGCGAGCATCTCCGCCTGCAGCGGGAGCGCGAGATACATCTGGAAGGACAGGATGTAGGAACCGATCATCGCCACGGAGAACGCCACGAACCGCCGGTTGCGCAGCACACCCGCCCACGCCGTCCGCACCGGAACCCGGGTGTGTGCGGGGAGTTCGGGTCCGGCGGGCAGCGCCAGCAGCTGGGCCACGGTCAGCACGGCGAACACCAGGGCGGCCGCGGTCGCGACCACCCGGAAATCGAGTGTCAGCAGCGCGACCCCGACCAGCGGGCCCGCGAGGATTCCGGCCTGGTAGAAGATATTGAACAGCGCGAAGGCCTCCACCCGGCGCGACCCGGATTCGGCGGCGAGGTAGGCGCGGACCGCCGGATTGAACAGTGCCCCGGCGAATCCGGTGGCGGCCGAGGCGATCAGCAGCGCGGGCAGCCCGGTGGCGAACACCAGCAGTGCGAAACCGCCCGTGCGCAGCAGACACCCGGCCACGATCAGGGGTTTGTACCCCAGCCGGTCGGCCAGGGTCCCGCCGATCAGGAACATGCCCTGCTGGGAGAAATTACGCACCCCCAGCACGAGTCCCACCGCCCACGCGGCGAGCCCGAGGGGACCCGCCAGATATCCGGCCAGGAACGGCATCAGCATGTAGAAGCCTAGGTTGATACCGAACTGGTTGATCATCAGCAGCCGCACCGGGGTGTCGAAGCTGCGGAAGGTGGCGAGAGTGTTCATCCGCGGGCTCCTTCGAACGCGGTGCGTCCGCGCGGATCCACCACGCTCGCGCAGCGGGTCCAGGACCGGAACTCCGCCTCGAACGGGGAGGACACCGTAGCCGGCCCGGTCGGTGGGGCCACGCCGAGCAGACCGTGTGCGCGGCAGTACTCGTCGCTGAACACAGTGTCGAAATAGCGTTGCGGACCGTCCGGGAAGATCGCGGCGACCTGGACGTCCGTATCGAACTGTCCGGCTGCCCAGCCCGCGACCAGCGCCACCGCGCCGACACTCCAGCCGCCGGTGGCGTGATGGGTGGTGGCCAGGGTCCGGCAGGCCCACACCGCTTCGGCCGGGGCGACCCAGTGGACTTCGTCGAACGCGGCGTAGTCGACATTGGCGGGGTAGATGCTGGATCCGAGCCCGCGCATGAGCCGCGGGCCTGCCGGTTGCCCGAAGATGGTGGAGGAGACGGTGTCCACGCCGATGAGTTTCAGGTTCGGCTCGAACCGGCGCAGCACCCGCGCCACTCCGGCGGAATGACCGCCGGTGCCCACCGCGCAGACGAGCACGTCCACGCCACCCAGCTGTTCGATCAGTTCCACGCCCAGCGATTCGTACCCGGCCACATTGTCGGGATTGTTGTACTGGTCCGGGCACCAGGCCGAAGGCTCCGCGGCCAGTATCCGCGCCGCTCGGTCGCGGCGGGCCTGCTGCCAGCCGCCGACCGGGTCCGGCGCGGGCACCACATCGACGGTGGCGCCGTAAGCCGTCAGCAACTGTTCCACGATCGGCTCCAGACCGGGGTCGGTGACCAGAGTGACCGGGTGGCGGTAGGCCACTCCGGCCAGTGCCAGACCCAGTCCGAGGGTGCCGCTGGTGGATTCCACGATCCGCGCACCCGGCGTGAGATCGCCGCGTTCCCGGGCGCGCCGCACCATGTGCAGGGCGGGCCGGTCCTTCATCCCGCCGGGATTGCTGCCCTCGAGTTTGGCCCAGAATCCGTGCCCGGCGGGAGCCAGCGGGGCGCCCACCCACAACACCGGCGTGTTCCCGACGAGGGCCGGAGGCGTCAGGGCGGTGCCGGGCGTCGAAACGGTTCCGGCGGCGGTCGGCTCCGCCCGTTCGGGCAGGACCACGTTGTTCATGACTGTCGCTTTCTGTATCGGGTCCCCGCGGACCCGGAGGCGGATGGTCGGCAGCGGACTCCGGCCGGCCCCATCGGGGCCGTCCGGGGGCGCCC
>NZ_JBKOOL010000042.1:0-36330 GCF_046764065.1 Nocardia sp. NPDC002869 | reverse complement strand
GGCCGGGCCACCGATCGCCGGTCGTACCTACCGATTTCTCAGCGCGACAGCGAATCACGCAACGCGGTCACCCCCGCGCGGCGCTCGTAGGCGATCCAGGCGAAGATCGCGGCGAGCACCAGCGGGAAGATCGCCATCGCGGGCTTGTCGGCGATGAACGCCTGCGTCCCCGCGGCGAGCACCGTGAGCACCGACAAACCCACGGCGGCAAGGGCCGCCAACCGCGGCACCATCACAGCGATACCACCCGCGACCTCGACCACCCCGATGAAGATGAGCAGCGCGAAGGGGATGGTCAGATTCTCGGGAGCGTTATCGGCCAGCGCGTTCGGCATCACGAGCTTCGGCCCGCCGGAGGCGATCACGAAGAACAGGCCGAGCAAGATCTGCAGGGTCCACAGAACCCGGTGACGGATCGCGCCGGGACGGCCGGCGACATCGGCGGAAAGGTGGGCGGCGGGGCTGGTGGTGGTCATTTCCGGTCCTTCGGGTCGGTCGCGCCGGGTCGGTAGCGCGTTCAACCGATACGACGGCGCACCGCCCCGGAAGTCATCGCTGTGCGCGCGGATTTTTCGGAACCGCCGCTGGACATCTAGGCATCGAAGAGAAGGTAGAGCCCGGTGAAGGTGAACCCGACCATGAGCAGCATGAGCGCGAGCTGCCCGGTGAGGCGATGCGCCCGCGGCAGCAGCCGCAGGCAGCGATCGTGTGCGGCGGCGACACCGAGGATATGCCCCGTCACCACCGCGAGGACCTTGAGTGTGCCCAGTACCGCCGGTTGCGCGGACAGCACATACGCGACCTCGCGATCGGCCAATCCGAACAGGTTCCAGCCGGTCCCGAAAGGGTCCGCGAACAAAATCACCGTCGCCTGGCCCTTCTCGACCAGGAAGCTCAGGTAGTGGGCGATCACGTACCCGGCGATGATCGGTGTCAGCGTATAGGCGAGTTTTCGTGGCAGCATCCGGCGGTCGGCACGGGAGAGGCCTCCGGTGGCCGCCGCGGCGAACCGGAAACTCACCCCGACCACGCCGATGAACACCAGCAACCCCAGAGTGGACACCAGCGTGGGCGCGAGCCCCGCGTCGGATACCAGTGCTCGCCACCACGGGAACAACGAAAAACTGTCGAATGCCGTGGAACCCAGCAGGGTCGCCGCCACCGCCACCGATCCCGCCCCCACCGGTGTCCCCGCGAGATTCGCCGGCGGCGTACGCAGGACGAGGGCGCCCACCGCGCCCCGGCCGAGGGGGCTCAACCGCCCGAGCAGACTGCTGTACACCTCGAGCGGGTCCGCCCGCTCGGCCCATGCGGTGCCGAACACGACCAGCCCGGCCACGGTGACGACCAGGTACCCGGCGAGCCACAGGGTCACCGCGGTGACCGAGCCGGGATTCGGCGCGGCGAGTTCCAGCCAGACGAAGGTGAACAACCCCAGCGCCGCCGGCCACCTCCCCCACGCCTCGGGGTACCGCAGCAGGCCGGTCCCGGGCAGGCGGCGCGTGAGCGCGCAGTACCCGCGATACACCGCCCGTGCCGGGGACAGCACCTTCCACACCGGCCCGGCCACGAGCGAGGCGACGGCCACCCCGACCCACAGGAAGATGTAGAGGACACCCGGGACCGGATTACGGGCCGGATCGGCGGGGCCGAGCACGCCGATCGCCAGTACCGTGCCGAAGGCCACCACGCTCATCGCCGCGATCCCCGCACGCACCACCGGCGCGTCGACGACAGACCGCACGATCGCCGGCACACCGATACCGGGCGAATCCGGGTCCAGCCGCGGTTCCCGCCAGGCGAAGGCGATTACCGCGAACGAGAAAGTGAGTGCCCAGGCCGCGCCGATCAGCGCGTAGGTCAGCGGAATCGGCAGATCCGCGGCGCCGCCCAGGCCGTGGGCGAACAGGGTCATTCGCGAACGAGCAGGGTGGCCACCGTACGACCGGCGTGATGCAGTTCGATCTCCACCCGCCCCGGGATCTCGACGGTGAACCGGAAACGCTCGCCCGTTCCGGGTGTGATGGCGAAGGTGTGGTCGGGCTCGGCGTGCACATGCAGTTCGTCGGCGGCATCACTGTCGACGACGATCTCGATCGGCTGGCCCACCCGGGCCTCGAGCCTGGCGTCGGCCGGGGTCACCGTGCCGTCGGCGATACGCACGGGGACGACCACGGCCGCGGCACTCGGTGCCGCACTCGCACTGCTCGCGGTGGATTGTTCCGGGTCGCTGCGCGCGCAGCCGGCGGTGAGCAGCCCGGCGGCCAGCACCGCAACGCACAGGCGGGAGACGGACGGCATCAATCCTCCTTGTCGAGATCGGGGTCGGCGGGCGGGTCTTCCTCGTCGTCCCCGCGCCTGCGGTCGCGCACGGCGACGACGATGACGACCGCGGCGATGAGGAACGCCGGGAGAAAGGCGGGAACCGCGAGCAGGATCGAATGGTCGGCGAGCAGATCCACGCCGTCGTATCGATCGGTCATTGCGCGGGCGCCCGTTCCTTCTCCCCGGTGGTCGACTCGCGCCGGTACCGGTCGTTGATCCGGGCCGCGCCCCAGGACAGTGCGGCGACCAGGGCCAGGCTGCACCCCAGCACGACCAGCGAGGCCACCGCGAACAACCACGCCGGATGGTCGAACGAACGCTCCCGCTGCAGCACCGTGATCTCGGAGACGAAAGGCCGGGTGAACGAGTCGAGCGCCGGGATCTCCGCGGCGCCGATACCGGGGTCGGCGGCCATGAAGATCGGTAGCGCGGTCAGCGTCCGGCCGTCCTGGACCCGCAGCAGCGTTTTCCACGAGCCGTGTACCGGTACGGGTTTCGTCGAGACGTAGTGTCCCGCGCCCGCGCGCCGGAGCTGGTCGACCACCAGCCCCCGGCCGGGGCTGTCGCTGCCCACACCGCCCTGCCAGGACAGGATCTCGACCCATTCGGGGTCGGTGCCGACCAGATCCGCCGGCGTGATCCGGATATCGGCGTACACCATCGGTCCGCCCTGTTCGGGGGCGTCCCGCAGTTCCACCGCCGCCCGGGCCCCCTCCGGCACCTCGATCATCAGGCCGTTGGTGGTGGCCGCGGCCACCACCGCCACCGCCGCCACCACGAGTGCCCGGCGGACCGCGGGCCGCGGCAGCGGCTCCCCCAGCAACACGATGGCCAGCATGGCCCCGACGACACCGCCCGCGATCCCGGTGGGCACTGCCATGGCCAGCAGTTCTGGCCACATCGCCGCCGGCCACGGGTTCACGAACATGGCCCCGACCCACAGTGATTCGAGCCAGAGTCCGAAGGTGGCCGCCACCAGACCGCAGACCGCGCCCCAGACGATCCGGCGCCGGACCAACGGCAGCAGGGCCAGCAGTTCCACCACCACCGCCACGCCGAGATAAAGCGGGAACACGTTACGCGGCGCATCGATGATCGGACCGCCCACGAGTACGGCGACAACGGCCCGCACCACCGCGGCGAAACCGACCACGACCAGCGTGCCGCCCGGGCCGAGGACCGGCCGCGCGGCGACCAGGGCGATCGTCGCTGCCGCGACGATCAGCATCGGCTGTAGCACCAGCCGGAACTGTTCTACACCGAAGTCGTATTCGACCTGGAACACCGACAGTCCGATGAGCAGACCCCCGAACGCGAAGGCACGCAGCAGCCACATCCGGCGCGTCTCCCGCTCGCGCGGTTCGGGCCGGTTGTGCCTGCCCTCGTACTCGAGCAGCAGCACACCGATCAGCGAGAACCCGGCGCCACCGATGAGCATCAGATGCGTCGGACCCCACAGGGTGACGTCCTGGCCGAAGATGCGGTGCCACACATCGTCGAGCGGGAATCCGATCAGGGCGTAGAGACCGGCCCCGGCCAGCAGGATTCCTCCGACGGGCGCGTACCAGGTCCGGGTGATCCGCACCGCCGCCGGACCGGGTTTCTGGTCCAGAGGCAGCACGATGGCCGCCATCCCGGCCATGAAGAGGAAGAACAGTCCGGCGAGGATGAAATAGTGCGCCGGATTGGCCAGCGGTCCCTCGTCGCGGCCGTTGCCGATGTGCAGGCTCACATCCCAGATGAAACCCAGCAGCGCGGTCAGGATGGTCGCGAGGAACATCGCCAGCGGCAGCGCCACCCAGCCGGGCCGGTTGAGCAGCCGACCCAGGCGATCGGCGAGCCGCTGGAGCCAGGTGATGCGGCGGTTCCGGTGGAGGTATCCGACCCACAGCAGCGCCAGTGCGATCACCCCGGCCGACCCGGTCATGATCGCGACCTGGTCCAGCGCCGCGCCACCGCCTTCGCCGGCAGGCGCCGCCGACCACCCGAACAACTCGTACGTACCGTCCGGCACCGAACCTCCACACCCTGATCGGAATATGTGTGACGAAAAGTAGCATGAATTTTTACCGGAGAGGGAGGGTTACCGGACGTGTCCCGAGCTCACTGCGACACGCCGATTCCGTACGTGACCGATCACAGCGGGCCCACGCCCCACCGGACGCGGGCCCGGGCGGCGGTCGACGGAAAACCCGATGGTCGAGAGCAGCCCCGGCTGCTGTGAGCGTACGCCGGGAGCGCCGGTGAAAACCGTGTCCGCAAGTACCGATCGGATCGCGGTGGGCGCGCGGTCAGCAGAACCTGATGACCGAAGCGATACCGGCGATCAGCGAGTACACCGCGAAGGGCAGCAGGGTGCGGGTCTGGAAGTATCGCTCCAGGAACCGGACGGCGAACCAGGACGAACCGCCCGAGGCCAGCGCACCCACCAGGATCGGCCCGTGGATACCCTCGGCTTCCGGTCCCAGAAGTTCCGGAAGCTCCACCAGGCCCGCGCCCAAGATCGCCGGGGTGGCGAGCAGGAACGCGAATTTGGCGGCGTGCGCGTGTTCGAGACCGCGCCACAACCCGCCCACCATGGTCAGGCCCGCCCGGCTGAAACCGGTCAGCAGGGCACCGAGCTGCGCGACACCGATACCGAGGGCGTCACGCACATCGAGTGCGGCGAGCCGCCGGTCGGCATGACGGCGCGCGTTCTCCTTACCGGCCGGTTGCCGCCGTCCCGACCCCTGGAGCGCGAAACGCCGGCCGTACTCCGCCAGCGTGGGCTCGTTACGCCGCCGCAGCCCCTCGCCGAGCAGCAACACGATGCCGTTGAGGGTCAGGAAGAAACCGGCGCAGACCGGCGCGGCGAACAAAGCGTGCAACGGGTGCACCAGCGGCGGGCCCAGGACCGCCACCGGAACAGAAGCGATCACGATCAGCCACGCCAGCCGTTGCGCCACCGTGGCGGCTCGCCGCGTCCGCAGCGTGGTGAGGAAACCGGCGACGATGGCGTACCAGTCCCGCCGGTAGTGGCAGAGCAACGCGACCGCGGTCGCCACGTGCAATGCGACCACGAAGGCCAGGTACGGCGTTTCCGCTTCGGATTCGTCCGCGCCGATCAGGGTCCGCCAATCGCCCCCGAGCCAGGCGGCGAACAGCACCGAGTGGCCCAGGCTCGACACCGGGAACAGTTCGGTGACGCCCTGCACCACACCGATGACCGTGGCTTGAACATAGGTGAGCATCGCGACGATTCTTACATGGTCCCGACCGGGTCTCGCGGTCGACCGAAACGTCCGGATTCGCACATTCGCAACATGTTTCGCGCCCGGCGAACGATGGTTCGAAGCGTAGCGGGAGAGCCGGCGGGCGCCGGGACACGGTCGTTCACAGCGCCACCGCCACCGCTGCCGCGGGTAGGCTGCGGTGCATGGCCAGTCACGAATCGGAGAGTGCGCCCACCACACCGGCTCGTACAACCGCCCGCTATCTCTTGTCGGCGGCGCTGGTGTTCGCGGGTCTGAGTCATCTGTTCTGGGCCCGGCGGGAGTTCCAGGCCCAGGTGCCCGATTGGGTACCGCTGGACAAGGACGGTGTCGTGATGGCCTCCGGCGGTGTGGAGATCATGCTCGGCGCGGGATTGGCGGCGATGACCCGGGATCGGGTCCGGATGGGGCGGATCGCCGCGCTGTTCTTCGTCGCGGTGTTCCCCGGCAATATCGCCCAGTGGCGGGACCACCGATCGGCCTTCCGGCTCGACACCGACGTAAAACGCTTCGTGCGACTGCTGTTCCAGCCGGTCCTGGTCCTGTGGGCGCTGTGGTCCACCGGTGTCCCCCGCGACGCCAGGAGCTGAGCGCCCGTGCCCGAAACAGATTCCGCGGGCGCGGTGCTGTTCGATATCGACGGAACCCTGGTCGATTCGAACTATCTGCACGTCTACGCCTGGACCCGGGCGTTCCGGGAAGTCGGCGCCGAGGTGGACGCCTGGCGGGTGCACCGGAGTATCGGAATGGACGGCTCACTGCTGGTGAGCACCCTGCTGCCCGAGGCCGACGACGACACCCGCGACCGGGCGAAGGACCTGCATCTGCGCTACTACCTGGACTCCGGGGCGCTCATGCGCCCGGTCGGCGGGGCACGCGAACTCCTCGAGCGGGTCGCGGCGGCCGGGCTCACCGTGGTGCTGGCGACCTCCGCGCCGGAGGACGAACTCTCGCTACTGCGCGAGGTCCTCGGCGCGGCGGAGGTGGTATCGGCACAGACCTCCAGCGAGGACGTCGATACCGCGAAACCGCGCCCCGATATCGTGCGCACCGCGCTCGACCGGGCCGGTACCGGGGCCGGGTCGGCGCTCTTCGTCGGTGACACGGTATGGGATGCCGAAGCGGCCCGGCGGGCGGGAGTGGACTTCATCGGCTTCCGATCCGGCGGGATCAGCGGCGCGGAACTGCACGAGGCGGGCGCGGTCGCGGTCTACGACGACCCCGCCGAACTGCTGGCCGAGTTCGATCGCAGCCCGCTCGCCGAACTGGGCGGGTCGGTGGGCGACCGGCCCCGCGGCGGGGTGTGAGCGGGCCCGCCCCGGCAGGGCGGGCCGTCTAGGCTCGTGCCATGCGTGACCGAGCTCCCACCGTCGACCGGCTGCGGCCCTTCGCCGCCACCATCTTCGCCGAGATGACCGAACTCGCGGTCCGGTACGAGGCGATCAACCTGGGGCAGGGCTTCCCGGACAGCGACGGGCCCGCGGGCATGCTCGAGGCCGCCCGCGACGCCATCGCCGACGGACTCAACCAGTACCCGCCCGGCCGCGGTATGCCGGCGCTGCGCCGCGCGATCGCCGCGGACCGCGCCCGCCGTTACGGGACGCACTACGACCCGGACACCGAGGTGCTGGTGACGGTCGGCGCCACCGAGGCGATCAGCGCCGCGGTCCTCGGCCTGGTCGAGCCCGGCGCCGAAGTGGTCTTGATCGAGCCCTACTACGATTCCTATCCCGCGGCGGTGGCCCTGGCCGGCGCGCACCGGCGCACCGCCCGGCTGGTCCCCGACGGAAACCGTTTCGTCCTGGACCACGACAGTCTGCGCGCCGCGATCACCCCGGCCACGCGCATGCTGATCCTGAACTCACCGCACAATCCCACCGGCACGGTGCTCGACCGCGCCGATCTGGCCGCCCTCGCCGAGCTCGCCTGCGCCCACGATCTGCTGGTGCTGACCGACGAGGTGTACGAGCACCTGGTGTACGACGACGCCGAACATCTGAGCATCGCCACCTTCCCGGGGATGGCCGAACGGACACTGGTGGTGTCGAGCGCGGCGAAGACGTTCAGCGTCACCGGCTGGAAGATCGGCTGGATCTGCGGGGCGGCTCCGCTGATCGACGCGGTGCTCGCCGCCAAACAATTCCTCACCTTCGTGGGCGGCGGACCGTTCCAGCCCGCCGTCGCGCACGCGCTCACCCATGAACTCGAGTGGGTGGTCCGGTTGCGCACCAGACTCTCCGAGCAGCGGCTGCGCCTGTCCGCAGCGCTGACCGAGACGGGTTTCCGGGTACATCCGAGCGCGGGAAGCTACTTCGTCTGCGCCGATATCCGCCCCACGGGCGAGGACGACGGAATCCGGTTCTGCCGGGGCCTGCCCGCACGGCTCGGGGTCGCCGCAGTGCCGGTCAGTGTTTTCACCGACGATCCGGCCGCCTGGCGGCATCTCGTCCGCTTCACCTTCTGTAAGCGTCCCGAGACCTTGGACGAGGGCGTCCGGCGGCTACGAAAGGCGAGCGCCCGCCGACCAGCCGGATAGCCGGCGCACCCCGTGATCAGCGCGGCGCCCGCAGCATGCGGCCCGCCGCGTCGACAGCGGGACCGGAACTCCCCGCATCGGCGACGAACACCGCGAAGGCCAGATCGTCCTGGATTCCGATGAACCAGCCGTGCGCGCTGCTGTTGTCACCGTATTCCGCGGTGCCGGTCTTCCCGAGCAGGCCCGGTATATCGGTCAGCCGGGTGGCGGTGCCCGCGGTGACGGTTTCCCGCATCATGGTTTTCAGATCGCCGGTCACCGCGGCGGGTAGCGGCTGCGGGGTCCGGTCGGGTACGCCCGGCGAACCGGTCACCAGTACCGGAGCGGGCGCGCTCCCGTGTGCGACGGACGCGGCGACCAGCGCCATACCGAACGGTGAGGCCGTCACCTGGCCCTGGCCGATACTGGCCTCCACCCGCTCCGCCGGACTCTGCGCGACCGGAACGCTGCCGGTCACCGTGGTCAGCCCGGGCGTCACATAGTCCACCCCGAGACCCAGTCGCTCGGCGGCGGTCCGCAGCGCGTCCGGAGGCAGCGTGACGGCGAGCCCGGCCATGGTGGTGTTGCAGGAGTGCGCGAACGCGGTGTGCAGCGGGACCTGTCCCAGGTCGAAACTGTCGTCGTTGGGTATGCGGCGACCCTCGATATCGGCGACGCCGGGACAGGGCAGCACGGTGTCGGGGGTGGCGCGTCCCGCCTCCAGCACCGCGGCGGCGGTGACCGTCTTGAAGGTCGAGCCCGGCGGATACAGACCGGTGAGCGCTATCGCCCCCGCGCCGTCGGCGGCGGCGTTCTGCCCGACCGCCAGGATCTCGCCGGTCGAGGGTCGTACCGCGACGATCGCCGCGGGGGTGCCGATCGGGTCCAGCGCGGTTTCCGCCGCCCGTTGCAGCCCGATATCGATAGTGGACCGGATATCGGCGGTGGGTCGCGGGTCCGCGCCGGCGATACGCACCGTGCCGTCCGCGGTCTGCGCGCGCACCGCCCAACCGGCGGCGTCGCCGGCCTGCTGCTGCCAGAGTTCGCTCAGCCCCGACAAGGTCGGGGCCGATATCGCCTTGTCGGTGGTCAGCAGCCGTGTCTGCGGGGCGAGAGTGACCCCGCGGACAGCGGTCAACGCGTCCCGGACCGGTGCGATATCGGCTTCGCGGAGACTTATCGCCGTCACCGGTTTACCCTGCGCGGCAGCCAGTTCGGCATCAAGGGAGGCCGGCGTGATCCCGGGGGCGAGCGGAGCGAGCAGGGCCGCCGCGGCGGCGGTATCGGCGCCCGGCGCCAACTGGACGAGCGTCACCACCTGCTCGGTCATGAGCTCGCCGCCCGCGGCGTCCAGGACCCTGGCGGGCTGCGGGTACACCGGTGCGTAGCTCAGCGGCCCGGTCTCGAGCCCCGGCGCGACGGTGGCCGGGTTCCAGTGCACTTTCCAGCCGTCGTCGGTCTCGCCGGCGGTCCCGGTGGTCGTGTACTTCCATTCCTTGCCGCCTTCGGCCCCCAGTTTCCAGGTCGCTTCGAGGGTGAAGGTGTGCTCGTGTATCCCGGCGACCGCGAAGGTCGCCTCCTTGCCCAATCCGTCGTAGAGGGAGCCGAGCGTTTCACCGGCCTGCGCCGGATCATCGGTGAGCGCCGCGGCCGCACCGATATCGTCGCTGTTCAGCGCCTCGGTGAAGCGTTCGGCGACGGTGTCCGGCTCCGCCGGCGCGGAGGAGCAACCGGCCAGCGCCAGACCCAGGGCGGCCACGAGGACGACGAGTTTCCGATCGGTGCGCACCGTTTCGACTGTATCGACCGGACGCGCGGCGGACGCGGATGGTCCACTTTCCGGTGTTGCGGATCGCATCGCCGGACCGTCCACGATCGCGCCCGGGCAAACCGGTTGCCCGCTACGCACCGGTGTCGAGATGATTGCGAGGTGAGTACCGCCCACCTGCCCGCACTGGCCCCCGGAATCGTGCCACCGCAGCGGGTCGACCTCGGTGACCTCGTGGTACGGCGCTGGGAAACCGGAGATCTGACAGCCCAGTGCGAGGCGATCAACGCCTCGTTCGACCATCTCCATCCCTGGATGCCATGGCTGCCCACGCCGCGCACCCAGGAGGAACAGCGAGTCTTCAACGACATCGCCGCCACCGGATGGCCGCCGGCCGACGGGGATTTCGGCTACGGCATCTTCGATTCCGAAGGCACTCTGCTCGGCGCGGTAGGACTGCACGATCGAGTGGGACCCGCGGCCCGGGAGATCGGTTACTGGTGCCATATCGCGTATACCGGCCGGGGGATCATCACCCGCGCGGTCGCCGCGCTCACCGATGCCGCACTGCGGCTGCCCGGTATCGAGCAGGTACAGATCCGCTGCGACGCCGCCAACGAGCGCAGCGCCGCCGTACCCCGCCGACTGGGCTACCGGCTGGACCGGACCGAGGTACGCGAAGTGAGTGCACCGGCCGAAACCGGGCACGGGCTGGTATTCGTTACGGGCGGTTGATCCGCGACCGGCCCCGTTACCGCGTCAGCGTGCGGGCGAACAGTTCGCGCAGTTCGCGAAAGTGCCGTTCCGCTGGTAGGCCGCCGTATCGGCCATGGTGTAGCCGTGTGCCGCGTCCCTCGCGCGGCGACGAATCAGGCCCGCAGTTCCTTCGCCGTGTCGAGCAGCAGCTCGACCGCGTGATCGACCACCTGATCCAGGATTTCGGCGGGTTCGCCCTCGAACAGCCGGAACGAGGCGGTGACCCGGCCCTCGACCGCGACGGCGAACCACACCGAACCCGGCTCCTGCCCGTCCTGCGGGTCGGGGCCACCGGCACCGGTCACTCCCACGGAGAGTGTCGCGTCGAACAGCGTTCGCACCCCTTCGGCCATCGCCCGGGCCGACGGCTCGGAAACCACCGGCCCCTCCGGTACGCCGAGCACCCGGTGCTTCACCTCCCGGCTGTAGGCCACCACCGCGCCACGGAACCACTCCCCCGAATTGCTCGCCGCGCCCAGCGCCGCCGCGAGCTGGCCGGCGGTCAGCGATTCCGCCACCGCCACCTGAAGACCCGTACGCTCGGCGATGGCGGCCAACTCCTCGGCGCGATCATGGGCTCGCCCCAGTACAGCCGGCACAAGTACTCCCTCGGATTCGGATTCCGTCGTCATCAGTACCCCACTTCCGCATGCTGTACCCCACCGGTGACACCGCGAACAGTCCGCGCGCCGCCCACCACGATGCGCTGCCGCGCGGCCCAGGTCCGGGAACCGGCCATTCCGTCCTGCAACACGCAGGACAGTTTAGACAGGCGGGTGCGCGGGCAGCGCCGACGGCGAATTCGCGGGGCGGGCCCCCACCACCGCCGCGCGCGACTTCGCGGATCAACCTCGGGGGACACAACCCTGTCAGGGCCGACGATCCGGGTACACCGGCACATCGTCGTCCCACGGTTGGCGCACGACCATATCGGCGACCCGCACCGAACCGCTCTCGAATTCTCCGGTCGCGGCGTCCACGAGCCGGTAACGCTGGGTCTGCCGATGGATCGGCTGTGCGTCCAGCAGCACCACCCGGACCTCCCCCGGCTCGAACTCGCAGCGCTGGTGCAGGGCGGCGATCAGTTGCTCGCTGTGCAGATGACCGTCGCCGAAGTTCCAGCCGAGCGCGGTGGAGCAGATGCGTTCCCCGTCGGTCAGGACGTAGTCGGCCTCGTCGTGATCGGCCATCGCGCGATGCGCGAGCGTGAACAGTGCCTTGCCGTGGGTGTTGAAGGCCCGGAAGGCGTAGCCGAGATACAGCGGGATCTGCGCGGCCTCCGGGCTTCCGTAGAACCGTTGCAACTGCGCGGCGGGCATGGTCGCGACGGCGACGATGCCCGCCCGGATCTTCGCGTCGGCCGAGGGCCGGATACACCAGAGCGTGGTATCCCAGTTGCCCGCGTAGTAGCGCATCCCGGGCAGGAACGACACCTTGCGCGGGAACAGGTTCCCCAGGGCGACCACTCCGGCGAGAACGACCAGCAGCAGTACCAACGGCACCGGGTTGCCGACCGCGGAGAGGCCCACCTCGGCGTGTGCGACGAACAGGGTCAGCACTCCGAAGATCATGAAGACGTTCCACTCCAGGGGTACGCCCATCGGTATCGCGGTGAGGATCACCAGATGGAAGCCGATCAGCGCGGTGGCGGCGAGGGCCGTGGGCCAGCCGCCGTGCGCGAAGAAAAGCACCAGCGGCGCACCCATTTCGACCGCGGTACCGCCGTGGGCGAACCACCGCGACAACCGTCCCGGCCGCAGATCGTCGGGAAAACGTTCGAAGAACAGCCGTTTGAGGGCCCGGGGCCGCACCACCGGACTGTTCGACATCATCGTCGACACCACGAACGGGAAATGCTTGTTCAGCTTCGAGACCGCCGCACCGATCCAGATGACGACGAAAACGATCTTGGCGCCGACGATCAGGTCCGCGCCGCCGAAGAGGAACGTGACCGCGAGCGCCGCGTACACCTCACCGCGCGCCGCCAGGAAGATGGTCTTGTCGCGTAGTCCCAGCACGGCGAGTACACCGAGGACCGCCGCGATCTGCCAGACCGGCAGGACACCCACGCTCGTCCCGAGCGCCGCGTCCGGCCCGGTTCCGTTCGACACCAGCGCCACCAGCAGCATGATCAGCAGCGCTGCGTACAACACCGCTTCGAACAGCGTGCGGCGGGTGCCCCGGGTACCCGGCACCCGATCCGGCCAGGGTGGCAGGCGGATGGTCCCCGGACGCAACCAGTACAGGATCGAACCCATGGGCGGGAAGAACCGGTTGTTCAGCGGCCCGAATCCGCAGCCCAGCCCGACCACCTCGAACAGCATCGTGAACAGCACGACCTTCTGGAAGACGATCGGCTCCGACCACCAGGTACCGACCGCGGTGAACCCGTCGATACCTTCGGTCGTCAGGGCGAACAACCACCCGCCGAGCAGATAGAGGCCGATTTTGACGACGTAGAGCAGGTGCAGCGGCACCGGTGTACCGAAACCGACCTCGGCCCAGTGCCGCGCCATCGGCCGGAGCTTCTCCGCCCGGGTACCCCTGCTCCATTCGTCGAAATCGACCACCGGCAGGCTCGGCCGGAGGATGCCGAACAACCGATCTGTTCCGCCCACTACGCTCTCGTTCCCTACGCCGTTCGATCAGTGAAGAGAACACCTCCGGTAGCGGATGCGCGTTTCCTCGGGTGCCCTCTCATCGCCCGGAGACCACCGCCCCGGGCGCCGTGACGGACGGGAGTCACCGTCGTGACGAACCGGCCGACGACCGAGATCATCGCACCTCCGCTGCCCCCACCGAGTGAAAATCGGCGGGCTCACGACAGGCGATTCGCGGGCGGGACCGGCCGGTTGCCGACGATCGGATCGTGCGCCGGCCGGCCATTTCCAGGTGAATCGATTTCGCATCATTAGACGAGTAGCGTGAAGGCTCACAGGCACCCGAGAGGAGGCACAGCCAGCTGTCCGGCGCGGGAAAGGTGTGCAGCCGTGCGCGAGACCGACCCGACAGACGATTCGGCGATCGGGTTCACCGTCGGTACGGTGGCCCAGGCCCTGGACATTCCGGTGGCGACCCTGCGCAGCTGGAACCAGCGCTACGGCCCTGGGACCTCCCCGCCGCAACCCGGGTGAGCACCGGTACTACACGCCGAGCGACGTGGCGGTGGTGGGCCGCATGGTCGATCTCGTCCGCGCCGGCGTCGCCCCCGTCGCCGCCGCCAAGGCCGCGCGCTCAGCGGCCGAGCCGGCGCCCACGTTCGGCGGCATGGGCCCCGCCCTGGCGGCCGCCGACCGGCTCGACGCCGCGGAACTCCTGGCGATCCGCACCGCCCATCTCGCGCATTTCGGCGTGGTGAGCACCTGGAACCGGTTGCGCCGCCCGGTATTCGCCGACATCGTCGACCGGCACACCGGCGAGTCGGGGTTGATCGAGGTGGAACATGTCCCGTCCTGGGCGGTCACCACCGCACTGCATCGGGCGGTGCCGACCATCCGGTACACGACCGGGCGCGCCCCGGTACTGCTGGCCTGCACCGCCGGCGAGAACCATGTCCTGCCGCTGGAAGTACTGCGGGCCGCCCTGACCGAAGCCGACATACCGGCCCTGCTACTCGGCGCCGCGCTCCCCGCCGGAGCACTGGCCGCCGCGATCGCCCGACAGCCGCGCGAGCCGGCGGTGACGCTGTGGTCGCAGACGGAGCGGACGGCCGCACCGGCCCCGATCCCGCCGGGATGCCGGACACCGGCCCGCCTGCTTTTGGCCGGGCCCGACCGGCCGGGGTCCGCCGCATTCCCCGGCGCCCGCCGGGTCGACTCGCTCGAGGACGCGCTCGGCGACATCGTCCGGTCTGTGCACATGATTTGAATACGCATCGTTTATGCATCGAAAAGCGTCTACGATGGGATGTGACCCACCATGCAATGGAGTCGAGGAGCTGTGATGGACACACAGATCGTGGGATCCCGGCGCGCAGAGCCCACCCTGACCCACGGTACGGCCGGGCTACCCGAGCAGATGACAGCCGAGTGGCAGCAGACGGTCCGCGCTCGGGTGCTGGCCGAGCTGGCCGAGTTCGTGCAGCGGAGATCCGTCGAGTCGGCCGTACGGCCGGCGGTGCAGCATGTGTTGTGGCAATACGTCGGCGGCGGCAAGTGCGTGCGGTCCGCCTTCATGTACGCGGGATGGTTGTGCGGCGCCACCGAAGCCGACACGGCGTTGCGGGCCAGCGCGGCACTGGAACTGTTGCACGCGTTCGCGCTGCTCCAGGACGACGTGATGGACGAGTCCGCCCGGCGCCGGGGTGAACCGACCGCGCACCGCCGGCTCGCCGACCGGCACCAGCGGAACGGACTGCCCGGTTGCCCGCGCCGCTTCGGCGAATCGGCGGCCACGTTGCTCGGTGACATATGCCTGATCTGGGCCGAGCAGATGCTGCGCGAGAGCGGAATGGACGAGTCCGCGTTGGCGCGGGTCCGGCCCCACTACGACCGCATGCGAATCGAGCTGGCCATGGGTCAGTTCGCCGACCTGAGCAACGATATCCGCAGCACACCCACCCTGGACGGCGTGCTGGCGATCGCACGCGCCAAATCCGGCGACTACACCGTGAAATGGCCCCTCGTCCTGGGGGCGGAGATGGCGGACTGCGACCGGCACGTGACGGTCGCGCTGTCCGGGTACGGACGGTCGATCGGCGAAGCTTTCCAGCTACGCGACGACATCCTCGGCGTCTACGGCCTTCCGGAAGTCACCGGGAAACCCGATAACGACATCGCCCAGCACAAGGCGTCCACCCTGATCGTGGCGGCAATGGAAATGGCCGGCTCGCGCCTGGATCGCGAACTGCGCAGCCTGCTGCAGGCGCCGACGCTCGGCAAGTCCGAGGTCGCCCGGGTCCGCGCCCTGATCACCGCCACCGGCGCCCCGGCGCGCATCGGGGCGATGATCGATAACCGGGTCACCGAGGCCCGCCACGCGCTGGCCACCGCGTCGCTGCCCGACGACCGGCGCGAACTACTGGATGGCATGGCCGCCCGGTGTACCGTCCGCGAATTCTGAGAGGAGAAGACGATGCGCAGCGTCGCAGGCCGCTGTGATCACGTCGTGGTGATCGGCGCGGGGCTGGCCGGACTATCGGCCGCGATCCACCTGGCCGGCCGCGGGGTCGCGGTCACCGTCCTCGAGCGCGAACCGGTGCCCGGGGGGCGCGCCGCCCGCGCCGATATCGGTGACTACCGCCTCGACCTGGGACCGACCGTGCTCACCATGCCCGAACTGATCGACGAGGTGTTCGCCGCCGTCGGCGCACACACCGGCGATCACCTGCGCCTCGTGCCCATCGACCCGGCCTACCGGGCCCATTTCGCCGATGGCCGCTCCCTCGACCTGCACACCGGTCCCGAACCGATGGCCCAGGCGATCGCCGAATTCGCCGGCGTCCGGGAGGCGGACGGTTACCTGAGATTGCGGGACTGGCTGACCCACCTCTACCGCACCGAATTCGATCACTTCATCGCCGCCAATGTCGATTCACCGGTATCGCTGGTGACCCCGGCAGCGGGGCAGCTTGTCCTGGCCGGCGGGCTGCGCCGCTGGGACCGGGCGGTCGCCGACCATCTGCGCGACCCGGACGTGCGCAGACTTTTCACCTTCCAGTCCCTCTACGCCGGAGTCCCGCCGCAGCGCGCGCCGGCCGCCTACGCCGTGATCGCCTACATGGATACCATCGGCGGAGTCTTCTTCCCGCTGGGCGGAATGCGCGCGCTACCCGACGCCCTGGCCGCCGCCGCGACCGCGGCCGGGGTGCGCTTCCACTTCGGGATCACCGCAGAATCCACCCGGCGTTCGGGATCCCGGATCCGGGCCGTCACCACTGCCGACGGACGAGATATCGATTGCGACGCGGTCGTCGTCACCACCGAGCTGCACCACGCCTACCGGCTGATCGGTCACCGGTCACGACGCCCGCAACGGCCCACCGCGTCACCTTCGGCCGTAGTGGTGCACCTCGGCAGCGATCCCGCCCCACATCTCGCACACCATTCGCTGCTGTTCGGGCGCGCGTGGCGGCAGACCTTCGACGACATCCTCCGCCGTGGGCAGCCCATGCGGGACCCGTCACTGCTCGTCACGCGCCCCACCGCCACCGATACTCTGCTGGCCCCGCCCGGGCGCGAGTTGCTGTCGATCCTCGCGCCCGCGCCCAACCTGGAACGGGCACCGATCGACTGGGATCGGCTCGGACCCGCCTACGCGGACGAACTCGTCGCCACGGTGAACCAGCGCCTGCCCATTCCCTTGACCGGCGTGGACATCTTGCATGTGACCACACCGGCGGACTGGGCGCGGCAGGGCATGCTCGCGGGCAGCCCCTTCGCACTGGCGCACACCCTGTCCCAGACCGGTCCCCTGCGGCCGGCCAATATGATCCGCGGCCTGGACAACGTCGTCCTCGCGGGCAGTTCGACCGTCCCCGGGGTCGGCGTACCACCGGTACTGATCTCGGGGCGGTTGGCCGCCGACCGCATCACCGGCGCGCCGGCCGCCGACCGCGCGGCCGCACCCATGAACACAGGGGGTATCCGTTCATGATCAGCGCCGAACTCGACGCCGCCGCGATCACCGACCCGCGCCTGCGCCGGGCCTACCGGCACTGCCGCGAGCTCAATGCCCGGCACGGCCGCACCTTCTTCCTCGCCACCCGCCTGCTCGCCCCCGCGCAACGCCCCGCGATCCACGCCCTCTACGGATTCGCCCGCTGGGCCGACGATATCGTCGACCTACCGGATCCCGGCGCCGGAACGCCCGGGGCACGCCTGGACGATCTGACCCGGCAACTGTCGAGCGGTCTCGATACCCCCGGGTGGGGCGAGCCGGTGGTCGCCGCGGTGGGTCACACCGTGGCGCGATACAACCTCGACAGCAGTCTCTTCCAGGCTTTTCTGGACTCCATGCGGAGGGATCTGACCGTCACCGACTACCCCGATCGTCCGGCCCTGGACCGCTATGTGTACGGATCGGCGGAAGTGATCGGTTTGCAGGTGCTGCCCGTCCTGGGCGCCGTCTGCCCACAGTCCGAGGCGGCCCCGCATGCCGCCGCGCTCGGTAAAGCGTTCCAGCTCACCAACTTTCTGCGCGATATCGCCGAAGACCTCGACCGCGGGCGGGTGTACCTACCGGCCGATGAACTGGCCGCCTTCCGCGTCGACCGCGACCTGCTGCAATGGTGCCGCGATCACCGGCGCACCGCTCCCCGCGTCCGGGCGGCCCTGGCCGCCCAGCACGCCGTCGCCCGCCGGTGGTATGCCCGTGCCATGCCGGGCATCGACCTGCTGCACCCGGTTTCACGACCCTGCGTGGCAACCGCCGCCGTCCTCTACCGCGAGATCCTCGACCGGATCGAGAATCACGACTTCGCGGTATTCAACGAGCGGGCCACGGTCGGGCGCGCCCGCCGCGCGCACGTCGCCGGTTCGGCGCTCGCCCGAGCGCTGTGGGCCCGCCGCAACGGCCGATCCGGCACTCTCACTCCGGCCACGATACCGGTGTGACCGCCGCGGGAGCCGAACGTGCACGACGCGTTCCGGTGCCCGCTCCCGGCCGGGCCCGGGCGCGGGAGATCAGTTGGTGGGAAGTATTTTCGAGGTCAGCCAGATTCCCGCGGCCAGTGCCGCGGTCACGGCGACACCGATCAGCGCCGAGCCGGCGAGGACGGTGATTCCGATGGAGAACACCAGGCATGTGAACGCGGCCAGGACCGCCGTTCCCCGTTCGACACCGACGACCCGGGCAGGCTGATTCCGAATCGCAGTCATATCTACAGCGTTCCCCGCCATCCGCTTTATGAAACCTTTACCGGCGGTCCCGGGAAAACACTTCGTTTTTCGACCGGCTCCCGCCGAGATCGGCTCGAAATATCCTCGGGATAGGCCCCACGCACGCCCACGTGGTCACCTCGATCATCGGCGAGCGCTCCCGTGGACCCCGCCGCCGCAGTATCGGCCACACCGATCGCACGCCCGGACGATCGTGGTGTGCCTCACCCGGCGTGGCGGCAAAATCGCAGGCAACGGCACAATGGAGCCAATGAGACCTTGGCAGCCGAGCCCGTCCGCCGACACCGGCTCCCCCGGTGCGAGCCCGATCACCGTCGACGACGTGCGCGCGCTCCGCGAACAGTTCCTCGACTTCATGCTCGGCTACAAATTCGCGATCGACGAGATCACCACCAAGATCAATATTCTGCGCGAGGATTTCAACAGCAC
The DNA here is from genome assembly GCF_046764065.1 of Nocardia sp. NPDC002869. Lineage (NCBI taxonomy): Bacteria > Bacillati > Actinomycetota > Actinomycetes > Mycobacteriales > Nocardiaceae > Nocardia > Nocardia sp. NPDC002869. The sequence continues at coordinate 17,448 of NZ_JBKOOL010000042.1, read as the reverse complement.
CCACGAGTACAACCCCATCGAACACGTGGGATCGCGACTCAAATCCCCCGAAAGCGTCATGGAAAAGGTCCAGCGCAAGAAATACCCGATGACCCTGGCCGCCATCCGCGACAACATCCTCGATATCGCCGGAGTCCGCGTCGTGTGCAGCTTCATCTCCGATATCACCGTGATCAGAGATATGCTCGCCGGCCAGGCGGACATCACGGTCCTGGAGGAACGCGACTACATCACCCACCGCAAACCGAACGGCTATCAGAGCCTGCACCTGATCGTTTCGATCCCAGTCTTCCGCTCCCACGGCACCGAACACATCCCGGTCGAAATCCAGATCCGCACCATCGCGATGGATTTCTGGGCCAGCCTCGAACACAAGATCTACTACAAGTACCGCGGCGAGGTCCCGCCGAACCTCCGCAGCGACCTCGCGCAGGCCGCCGAAGTCGCCACCCAGCTGGACGAGAAGATGGAAGCCCTGCACCGCCAGATCGACCGCACCGAGCCCACCCGGACCGGCCCGGCCGACACTCTGGACCTCCGCCACCTGTACAACAGCCTCGTGACGGACTCCTCGTCCGGCGCCCGGCCCGCATCGACCCTCCTCTCACCCGAGCTGTAGGCCGGCCGTTGGAATCAACCCTATGTCGGGGCCCGCGCTCACCGGATATGCATGGCGGGAACTATGTCACCGGTTCCCGACGCGTGCGTGCGCGGGAATCCAGAAGTCCTTCGATGCCGAGCAGGAACGTCTCGCAGATCGGGTCCGGGTCGGTCAGGCACCCGGCCGCCATCGCGCCATCGCGCAGCATCACGAAGTGCCGGGCTGCCGGCGCCGGATCGGTATCGCCGACCTCGGCGAGGATCTCGGTGACGGTGTCCAGGAACCATTGCCGGTGCGCGAGAACGGTTTTGTGGACCGGATGGCCGGGGTCGGGGTATTCGGCCGCCGCATTGAGAAACGCACAGCCGCGGAACCCGGGCCCCCGGATACTGTCGGCGATGGCCCGCCCGACGGCTCGGACGACCTCGACGGGTGACGGGCTCTCGCGGCGTGCGGCGTCGACCCGCGCGCGGATCGCTTCGTCGGCCTGTGCCAGGTAGGCGACGACGAGGTCGTCCTTACCGGGAAAATGCCGGTACATGGCTGCTCTACCCGCTGTTCGATGTGGCCGCGGCCGTGATCGACTTCCGCACCTCGGGCGCCGCACGTCCGAAGGCACCGCTGTACCTCAACATGGCCCTGAGCCTGCTCGCCGCCGTCGGACTGGCCGCGGCCGTCACCTCGGGCATTCCCGATGTCCTGCGGGTGTGGGGTGTCTGGGCGATCACCGCGGGCATCGTGCAGTTGATCGTCGCGATCTTGCGGTACCGGCCCGGCGGCCAGTGGGCGATGATCCTGAGCGGCGGAATCTCCACCCTCGCCGGCGCGCGCTTCGTCGCGGGCGCCGGCGCACCGAATGCGTCCCTCACCCCCCTCGCCGGATACGCGACGCTGGGCGGCATCTTCTTCCTGATCTCGGCGGTCCGTCTGCACCGCCGCGGCGCACCGGCGCGATGAGCCGGCCGCCGGCACCCCCTCCCCGAGGCCCCGCCGGGCCGCTCCCCGCACCCGGCCCCACCGTCCGGCCACCGGCCGGATCCGGCCGTAACCGCTGAATCACCGCCTGCCCACACGCAGTTGCACCCTCACCACAGAAGGAGAACATCATGTCCGAATCCGTCTACACCGCCATCGCCACCTCGACCGGAGACGGCCGCGCCGGAGGACGGGCGGCCAGCAACGACGGGCTGATCGACCTCACCCTCGCCATCCCGCGGGAAATGGGCGGGCCGGGTGGCGCGACGAACCCCGAGCAGCTCTTCGCCGCCGGCTGGGCCTCCTGCTTCCACTCCGCATTGAAGGCCGTCGCCGCCGGACAGAAGATCGGTTTCACCGATTCGGCGGTCGTCGCCGAGATCGGCGTGCACCGTACCGAGCAGGGCGGTTTCAGCCTCTCCGCCGCACTCCACGTGGAAATGGGCGGCATCGAACAGGCGGCCGCCGACACGCTGGTCGCGGCCGCGCACGCGGTGTGCCCCTACTCCAACGCCACCCGCGGCAATATCCCGGTCACCGTCGATGTCACCGTCAGCTGAGCTGTGCCGGTGAATCCGTGGAAACAGCTGCCCCGGCCCGGATCTGCTCGCGCAGGATGTCACCGTGGCCGGCATGCCGGGCGAACTCGGCGGTCATGGCCAGGTAGATCCAGCGAAGGCTGACAACTCCCACGCGCGGGTGCTCGCGGGTCTCGTCCAGGGGAATATCCGCTGCGACGGACCTGGCCCGAGCACTCGCGCGTTCGAACTCCGCGATCACCTCGGCCACGGTCTCCGCATCGCCCACGTGGAACCCGCCGTGCGCCCACAGCGGACCGTCGCAGTCGGCGTCGGCGAGCCGCCCGAGCGTGCGCTGGAACCACATTCGTTCGGCGTACGCGGCATGTTTGATCAGGGTGATCGGGGTGGTCAGCGACGGTACGAGCCGGCGCCTGGCGTCGGTTTCGGACAGTCCGCGCACCGTGTCGACGAGAGCGGCGCGCGCCTGGTCGAGCATGGTCTCGAGCAGTTCGCGTTCGGTGCCGGTGGAGCGGGTCGGAGCAGTCATCGGGGATCCTTCCACGGCCGGTCCGGCGCACGCCGAACAGACCGAAGTGTTTGTGGTGGTTCGGAATCGGCTCGCCGGAAGAAACGGGCGCCGGGTGACCGCGAATCTCGCGATCGTGAATCCTGGATTCGGCCGTAGGAATATTCGGCCCACATCAGAAGGGGCGCAACGAGCCGATGCCGAATCTACCACCGGCCGCGGTGGTCGGCTACGGACTTCACCGACCGGATCACCGGCCGACCGCCGGACTCCTTCGCTCGTCGGCACCGGGGATCGCCTGTGCTCGCACTGGATACCGCAGCCGGAGCCAGTTCAGGAATCCGCCTGCGGCCGCGCCTCGTGGCCGGGTCGGCCGTGGGTACGACGTGCTTCCTTCATCTCCGCTTCGTAGACGTGACGCCTGCCCTGGAGCAATTCGTCCCGGACTTCGCGTTCGATGTCTCGGAACACGCTGTAGTACCCGTCGTCGTACTCCTCGACGACCTGGAAGGTCCACCTGCCCTCCAGGACATTGCGGCCGATCAGGTCGGCCGTGATGCGATCGGCGAGCTGGTCGTGACCCGCCTCCCGTAACAATGTCACCGCCCAGCCCACGGCGAAGTCGGCGCGGCCGGTCAGTTGGTGGAACGCGTACAGATGCCCCCGGGCGCGCTCGGCGATCTCGAAGGCTTCGGACAACTTCCCCACCGCCTCGACCGTCGTGTCGCCGACCCCCGCCGGTCGGCGATGACGTTCCGCGGGAACGTCCTCGTCACCGGTCTCGGTCACTGCCATGCCGACAGGCTATCGACATACCGACGGAATCCAGTCCCGCCCCGCGCGGGCGAGTCGGGTCCGTTCGAGGCCGGGTCCCGCCGCATCACGGACATTCGCACCCGGGCGAGGTTCGGCGGCGCGGGTCCCCACCAATGTTCATGACAGTTCTCTCACATACAAGTTCTGGCGCACCCGTTCCGCGCTTGCGCGACACACATACTTTCCGGACCACTCAGCTCTCCGTGAAACAATTTCCGCGCAATACGCTCCTGATCGATGGATTGCCGCGTAACAGTCAAACCTTGCGACCCGAACCGCATAGCCTGGTAAGTTACTGAATATTCTCGCCTGGTCGGCGGATACCAGGCGGAGCCGTTTCGACTCGATGAGGAGCTGGGGACGATGGACCGACTCGACAGACGCGAGACGCCGAAGCCACCGGACGACCTTCTTCCGTACCCGTGACACGGACCCGCCCCACACCCGTTCGCCGACCCCAGAAGGAAAAACGATGATGCGCACGTCCCTCCGCCTGACCGCCACCTCGATTGCGGCGGCCGGCCTGATCGGCACCGCGGCCGGCGCGACGGCCGCTCCCCCGGTTGCCCCGATTCCCGCACCGGTGGCCGCCGCCGAAGCCGGGACCGGCTCGGCAATGCTGGATTCGGGGTCGGCGGCCGCGCAGTCGGCGGTCGAAACCGTCCAGCGCGGCGACATCATCGGGATCATCGTGCTCCTGACCCTCGCGCCTTTCCAGATGCTGACCGGCGGTGTCTGCGACCTCGCCACCCTGTCGGCGCTGCCGAACCCCTGCGCACCGAGCGCCTACTGATACAGACGCGGCCGACTGCACGGCACCGACTCGGCCGGGTGCGGCAGCAGCACTCCCCCGACGCCGGGACCGGGCCGGGCCGGTTACGCACGAAACGCCGCCGGGCACGAAGTCCGGCGGCGCTCGGTCGGGGGTGTCGACGTCCCACAAGCGCCTCTCGGCGAGTGGTCGCTCGTAGCGACAAAGGGGTGAGGCCCGGGGCTGTCCGGACGCCGACAGGTGTTCCAACGGGACCGGTGCCGGTTCTATTCCGCCGAGGATGTGATGCGGCCTACCCGGCATGTCACCGGCCGGCGGGCCCGGGCCGGTGGTTACGGATCCGGGTCTCGATTCGCGTCCGAACAGCGATGGCCGGACCACCCGCTATCAACCGGTGCCACTGTGCGGACATATTCGCGTAGGAAGTAACCGCGGCCGATCAGGAGTCGGGGTCGGCGTGGATTTCGACGCAGCATTCGCCTGCGGCGGGGGCGAGGTCGGCGTGGACGGCGTCCGCTTCCAGACCGTGGAGCAGCCCGGTGAGGTAGGCGTGGTTGAGCGAGCACACCAGGTCCGGCGCTCGGGCCGCCAGCGGGTGGAAGGGGCAATTGCGCAGCCGGAGGCAGGCTGGGGCGGTTCGGGCAGGTTCGAAACCCTGTTCGCCGAGCGTGGCGGCCAGGAGGGTGATGGCGCGTTCGGCGCCGAGCCGGCCCGGCCGTAACCGTTCCCGGATTTCGCGGCCGGTGGCGGTGCCCCGGTCCCCGGCGAGGCGCAGGGTGGCATCGCGCGCGGACTCGCCGGTAGCCTCGGTGAGGACGGCCTGCATCAAAATTTCGGCGAGGATCTCGTGGCGGCGTTCGGGAATGCTGACACGTACTTCGATATCGGCGGGTTCGTACACTTTCGGCGCCCGTCCGACGCGCCGGATCCCGCCGACGTGTTCGTAGTGGGCCCGTAGTAGCCCGGTGTCGACGAGTTTGTCGAGGTGGAACGCGGCGAGTTTGCGGGATATCCCGACATGTTCGGCGGCTTCGTCGCGGGTCACGGGGCGTCCGGCGCGCCGGATGAACCAGTACATGTTCCGTCGTAGGGCGTCGTCCAGTGCGGCAACGGCGCCGATATCGGCTTCACTGGTCACAGGTCCACAATAACGCCGATCAGATTGTGTGGAACCTGCCGGACGGGCGAGCAGAGAGGCGGGACTTGACCCCTCTCCCCAATTGAACCAAAATCTATTGGTGTAATTACTTCCCGGATGGCGCGGAGGTTGTCATGACCGATGACCGGCAGCAGGCCAAACGCCCGGTCAGCGCCGTGCTGGCCGGGCCGTACGGACACCCGTTCCATCCGATCCTGGTCACCGTGCCTATCGGGTCATGGCTGGCCGGCGTCGTGTTCGATATCGGCTCGCACCTGGTCGACGACCCCGGATTCCTGGCGCGAGGCGCACAGTGGCTGATCGCGATCGGGGTGCTGGGCGCGCTCGCCGCGGCGACGGTCGGTTTCCTGGACCTGTTCGCCATCCCCACCGGCACCCCCGCCTTCCGGACCGGACTGGTGCATATGAGCCTGAATCTGGCGGTCACCGTGGCGTTCGCACTCGATTTCTGGTGGCGCGCCGCCGGCACCGATACCGACGTCGCCGTCGCGGGGGGCCCGATGGCCCTGTCGATCGCCGCCGTCGCGGTGCTGGCGGTGTCGGGATATCTGGGCGGCAAACTCGCCTACCACTACGGCGTGCGGGTCGCCGACGAGCGCACCCAGGCCAGCGGTTTCCAGCGCTGACCTCTCCCCTTGTCCCTTCTCGTTCTCAGGAGTCATCATGGGCATCGCAGCTCTGATCCTCTGGCTGCTCACCGCGGTCGGCGGCTTCGTCCTGTTGGGCACGTGGATCGCCAAAGGCGGTGCACGTGATCCGAATTCCAGCCATCTTCCCGTTCCGGTGGTGTTCGGGCACTTCCTGCTCGCCGTGGCCGGGCTGGTGGTGTGGATCGTCTATCTCGCCGTCGACAACGACGCGCTGGCCTGGGTCGCCTTCGGGCTGCTGGTTCCCGTCGCGCTGCTCGGATTCGTGATGCTGGCGCGCTGGCTGCCGGTCTACCGCGCGCGTACGACCGGACTGGTGGGCAAGACACCGCCCGAACGGCACTTCCCCGTGGCGATCGTCGGCGGTCACGGTGTGTTCGCGGTCGCCACCCTCGTCCTGGTGCTGCTCACCGCGCTCGGTGTCGGAGGAAGCTGATCATGTCCCAGCCTGCCCTCCGTGTCGTCCACGACACCGGCGCTGTCGATCTGACCGCCGCCGAGGACGCCGCCCGCACTTTTCTCACCGCCCTCGGCGTGCGCCTGGACAGCGAACACCTCCAGGCCACGCCGAGGCGGATGGCCCGGGCCTATGCCGAGTTGTTCACCCCGCGCGCGTTCGATCTGACCACCTTCCCGAACGAGGAGGGCTACGACGAACTGGTGCTGGCCCGCCGGATCCCGCTGCGGTCGGTGTGTGAACATCACCTGCTGCCGTTCGTGGGCGTCGCGCACGTCGGCTACCTGCCCGGCGACCGCATTCTCGGACTGTCGAAGCTGGCGCGGATCGTCGAACACTTCTCCCGCCGGCCGCAGGTTCAGGAACGGCTGACCAAACAGGTCGCCGACTGGCTCGACCGGCATCTGCAGCCCAAGGGCGTCGGCGTGGTCATCGAGGCCGAGCACACCTGCATGACCCTGCGCGGCGTGCAAGCCGTCGGCACCACCACCGTCACCTCCACGTTGCTCGGCACCCTGCGCGAAGACGCCCGATCCCGTCAGGAGTTCTTCTCCCTCACCGGAATCGGTCCGTAACGCGCCATATGCGGCCGCCGGGTCGCCGACCACCGGTGCCGTCGGACCGGATGTCGGTACCGGCACCGGGCCTCGACCCGTCCCCGGCGGGGGGAGGCCGTCGCAGCGGGTCAGACCTGCACGGACATCGCTCGAGTCGCTGCCCCGGATCCGCGCTCGACGATGCGTATGCGGGCTATTCGTAACTGTCGTCGTGCAGACCACCGAGGTAGGCGATCGCCCCCAGATACCGGTGGCAGAGCGGTGCGTGGTCCCGGTGTGCCGCGCGTTCCCGTAATGCCTCGTCCAGGGAATCGAACCCCGCATCGCGGGCGCAGTCGCCGCCGGGCGCCGAGATGGGCGTCGGCTCGGTCGCCGAGAGGCACCCGGTCACCTCGGCCGGCCGCTCGCCGCGGGGCGGGCGCCTCTCGTAGAGGGCGATGAGCCGGTGCACGGCCAGCGAACTCACGATCATCCCGAGGTGGCGGCGCACGACGGCAGGTTGATCGGAGGGCCGGGTCGGAAGGTGACCGGTAGCGCGGCCAGGGCCCGGTGGAACGGCCCCGGCCGCCACACCAGTTCCCCGGCCGGGATGGCCAGGGTCATATCCGGGATCGCGTCCAGCAGCTGATCGATCGCGTCCTGCACGATCAAGTAGGCGATGGTGCGGGCCGGGCACGCGTGCGGGCCCGTGCTCCAGGCCAGGTGGGAACGATTGCCGGTGTGGTCACGGTCGGCGATCGCCGGGCCGGTGTTGGCGGCGGCGAGGCCGATCAGCACGGGTTGGTGGGCGGGCAACCAGGTGTCGCCGATGAGGACGGGGGTGCGGGGGTAGGTGGTGCAGAAGTTCGCCATCGGCGGGTCGTGGAACAACACCTCGTCCAGCGCGTCCCGCGTCGCCAGACTCCCACCGATCAGTCCCCCGCCGAAGCGCTCGTCGGTCATCATCAGCAGCAACGCGTTGGTGATCAGATTGGGTTGCGCTTCGCCACCGGCCCCGTAGAAGCTCATCAGCTGAGCGAGGACTTCGACGGCGTCGAGCGCATGCGGGTGGGCCAGCAGGCGGGAGGTGGCGTCATCGCCCGGACGAGCACGTTTCAGTTCGGTCAGTTCCGCCAGCGCGCTCCGCAACCGCACGGTCCCGTCGGCGGCGCCGACGGTGTCGAAACGCGCCGCCATCCCCGCGGTTACCCGCGCCCCTATATCGGCCGGGCAACCCATGATCCGGTTGAGGACGGCGACCACCAGCGGGCGGGCGTAGTCGGCGACCAGATCGGCCGACCCGATGCCGCAGAAGCCGTTGATCAGTGGGACCGCGAGTTGTTCGACGATCGAGTGCATGGCGTGGCCGTCGACGGCGTCGATAGCGGCCTTCGACGCCTGCCGATAACGCTGATGCTCGGCCCCGCTGCTGTAGCGGGCCGCGGGATACCAGCGCATCATCGGCAATACCGGCGAGTCCGCGGGTACCGTCTGCTGCCAGATCCGCGGGTCGGTCGGGAAATGCTCGACATCGTGCAGGATTCGTACCGCCGTCTCGTAGCCGAGCACCAGCGTGGCCGATACTCCGGGCGCGAGTTCGATCGGCGCCAGATCACCGTATGCGGCACGCATCTCGCGGTAGGCACGGTGCGGGTCGGCAGCGAACTCCGGGGTGTACAGGGGCACCCGCGGCCCGTCGGCGGCCTCCGGTTCGGTGTGGGCGACCGGGCACCGGCCGCGGGGCAGGGCACCGGGATAAGAGATCGATGGTGGCGTAGACATGGTCCATTTCCGTGCAGAAGGAGGAGACAAGCGAAGAAGTGCGCCCAGAACGTCGGGGACCCATGCGGGTCCGCCCACGGGCGATCAGGAAGCCGGCGACCCCGCCGGTCAGGTCAGTGCTTCGCGCAGTGCCGCGAACAGCGCGTGCTGTTCGGTGAGGTGGTAGCGGCCACCGACGTAACCGTCGGGCCGGACCAGGCACACCGCGTCGCCCTCGGTCGCCCCGTAGAGGTCGTGGATGCGACGACTGTCGGCGGTGACGGCACCGGCCGGGGCGGGCCCGTGGTATCCGGGCGGGGTGACGACAAGCGGTTCGACCCGGTCGCCGAACTGCTGGTGGACCCGGGCGAGCAGGGCCGAGGTGTGTGCGACGCGGCATGGGGCGCGGTGGGTCACCAGCAGGGTGTGTCCGCCGTGGCGCAGCCGTTCGTACAGTCGCAGCCGCGGGGTGATCTCGGTGTCGGGCGCGCGGTCACCGGCCGCCGGCCCGTCCACCACCCCCTGCGCCGGCGAACCCACTTCCACGGCGTGCCGGTATCCGAACGCTATGCCGGAGATCCGGCCCACCGCCCGTTCGGTGAACCCGGGCGCACGGGCGATCGCCAGCCGCTCGGCGACCGGGATACCGTGATTCATCAGTACCGAATGCAGCTCGTGGGTGCCCTCGATCACCTGTTCGGCGATCGGGCGCCGCTCCGCCTCGTAGCTGTCCAACAGTGCTTCCGGGGCGTGGCCGGTGGCCACCGCAGCCAGCTTCCACCCGAGGTTGAACGCGTCCTGCATCGAGGTGTTCTTGCCCTGCCCGCCCGCCGGGGACCGTTCGTGCCCGGCATCGCCACACACGAAGATCCGGCCGTTGCGATACCGCGAGGTGAGGCGCCGCCGCGTCCGGAACACCGTCGTCCACTGCGGAGTCTCCAGCACGACCGCGCCGTGGAAATGCTCGTCCAGCACTTGCTGGAACGCTTCGGCGGAGGCATCGACAGTGCGGGCATCGCCGGACTCGCTGATCAACACGCGCCACACACCGCCGGGCAGCGCGGTCGTCAACAACATGTGATCCCGCGTGATGCGGTACTCGACACCACCGACCTCGATCGGGCGACCGCGCAACCGCAAACCCACGTCCATCATCCGCATCGCCGTAGCCGCGTACTCCGATCGGCTCACTTCCGCCCCCAGATACCCGGCCACGGTGCTGTGCGCGCCGTCGCATCCGATCAGCCACTCGGGGCGGACGGTTTCGGTGTCCCCACTGTTCGTGTCCCGCAGGGTGGCGGTGACCGCACCACCCGGGTCGACGGTCACCGCAACCAGCTCGGTATGCCAGTCGACGGTCCCGCCGAGCGCGGTGAAGTGCCGGCGCAGAATCTCCTCGGTATCCCGCTGGCTGATCGTCCGGAAGTACGGGTATCGGCTGTCGAGCGCGGTGAAGTCCAGCCGCACCTTCTCGTCGAACCCCTGGAACCTGTAGTCCATCCACTCACCCCGCAGCCCCCTGTTCTGGAATTCGTCGACCACCCCGGCCAGCTCCAGCAGCTCGAGGGTGCGGCTGTGCACCGTGAACGACCGTGACGTCAGCACGGGGCCGGTGAGTCTGTCGATCACGCGGCACTCCACACCCCGGCGCAACAGCTCGATCCCGAGCATGAGCCCGGTGGGGCCGGCACCGACGATGAGGATGGAATCCCGCGCAGAACGCGAAAAGGACATGGCTGATCACACTCCGAACAGATCGAGACGAAGACGGGTATCGCGTGTGTCCCCCAGCGACACCGCGTGATTCAGGGGAGACGGCTACACAGAGCACACGCGTAACGCGAAAAGCACACGCGCAGAAACAGGTCGAGAATCACCGCAGCGCGGCGAATCAATTCAGCGAGGAAGGATTCGAGGCGGATTCGGTAGCGGCTTGTAGCCGAGTCCGCCGAGGATCAATCGTTCCTCGGGTAACTGCCGGCGAGTCGGCGGTCCCGGCGGCCACCAGCCCTCGAGTTCGACCAGACCGGGTGCGAGGAGTTCCAGCCCGGCGAAGTATTCGAGCTGCTGTTCCCGGGTTCGGTACCAGCCCGAGCCCAGACCCAGCCCGGTGAAGGCATGCTCCAGTCTCCGGGCGAGTACGTGCAATTCGGGATTCTCGTCGGCGGGGTCCCAGAAATTGGTGGCCGCCACATACGAGCCGGCGGGAAGCCGCCGGGTGTACTCGCGCATCACTCCGGCCGGATCTAGGCCGTCGGCGATGTGGTGTAGCAACCCACACACGATCAAGCCGATCGGCCGGTCCGGTTCCAGATAGTCGGCCACAGCCGGGTTCTCCAGCAAGGTTCCGTGCTCGAGAAGGTCACCGCAGACGTAGTGGGTGTTCTCGTTCTGCTCGAGCAGCGCCCGCCCGTGCGCGACACACAGGGGGTCGTTGTCGACGTAGACAACCCGCGCGTTCCGGTTCTCCTGCTGCGCAACCTGATGGGTGTTGACCGCTGTCGGCAGCCCCGCACCGATATCCAAGAACTGAACGATCTCGGCCGGGCCGGCCAGGTACCGCACCACCCGACGCAGCCAATGCCGATTCATCCGCGACACCTCACGCTGGCGGGGCGCGACCGCGAGGACCAGATCGAACGCCGCCCGGTCGACCGCGTAGTTGTCCTTACCGCCGAGGCTGTAGTCGTACACGCGGGCGATGCTGGGTCGGGTGGTGTCTACACCGACCGGGACACGGGCACCCGTCGCGACTGAGGTCGGGGGCGATTGCGTCGGCATCGAAACCTTTCTTGTGCAGAAGTTCATCGCAAGGCATCCGGCGTTGGACTGGATTCGTGGTGACGTCTCCACGCCCGCTGCTCCTGCGGAGCAGTAATTACACACAGCGTGACCCGAGACAGGTTCCGGTTCCATACCGCAGGCATCCCGTTCGATCTCGAGTGGCTCCAACTCGCAGTCGTGGACGCAGCTCGAGCAGACCGTGGATGCGCTCCTCGTCCGAGACGAACCGGGCCCCTCCGAACGCTGGTGCGCATAAGGACCACTGCGATTCGCAGCAACTTACCTTCACCGAGAACACCATGACCGCCCCTTATGTGTCGTTGGCTTACTCGCCGACGCCAGGAACTCAACACCCACGCAGCGGATGGGTCTGACCGTAGGGGTCGGCGAACACCTCGGTCTACGACTATGCCGAACTATGCCGAAACTCAAATATCTACTGGCACATAGCACTGAGGTCTGGAACTATCGAACTGCGGTTCGGCATAGTTCCGCATAACCGGGAGGAGAGGGGACGTCATGCGGATACGGTTTTTGGGTCGCGGCGGGTCGGCAGACGGAGACTGCCCCACGTTGTACGCCACCGAGAAGGGCAGATACTTGGTCCAGGGGTGGAAAACCGGTCAGCAGGAGGTGGTGGAGATAGCCCATCTGCTTCCCGGATTCGCTGAGCCGGATACCTATATCGGAGCGACCATGACCGATACGGGCCGGGGCACTTTCTGGCTCAGCGGGATCCCGGTTACCGATCCCGACACACTGGCTCAGATGACCATCGCCGACCATGAGACGGCGATCGAGGTGCCGAAGAAGCGGAGGACTTACTACGGTGGAGCTGATACAGAACAACCCGTGGCCCGTCCTGTTTCGCCAAGCTGAACGGTCAGCGTTTCACCTGGAAGTCCGGGATACCTACGCAGTACCCAGCGAATCCGAACCGCTTCAGCGGTTCCTCGCTGGTGAGCCTCCCGCAGATGACGAGTTCCGATCCCGGCCGTGGACCGACCTCGTACGAGAGACGACAGGCCGGGGTGTGACTGTCAGCCGGGTCCGTGTGGTGACTGTTCCACACAGTGACTATCAGCGCTGGTTGCTGTCCGTGACCGGCAGCAATATCGACGCCGGCGAGGACATCCGGTACCTGCCCCGACATTTGGCCGGCACAGTTTCGCCGGATGACTTCTGGTTGTTCGACAGTCACACGGTTGGGTTCAACCTGGTGGATCAGGATGGCAAACCGGCCGGTGCCGCAGTCACCAACGACCGCGATATCGCCGCTCACTGCCGCAACATACGGGATCGGCTGTGGGAGATAGCTACGCCTTACGCCGAGTACGTCAGTCGGTGACCAGTTCGGTTCAACAGCAGCGCGAAGCTCTCGGGGGGCGACTTCGGGAGCTTCGCCTACAAGCGGGATTGAGCGGTAGCGAGCTCGCCCGGCAGGCAGGCTGGCATCAAACCCGGGTGCCGAAGATCGAATACGGCAAGACCAAGCCCACGGAAGCCGACATCCGGCTCTGGTGCACGCTGACCGCATCTCAGAACCAAGTGGCCGACCTAATCGCTACGGCCCGGAACATCGAAGCTGCGTACGTCGAGTGGCGGAGGGTCTTGCAGGCAGGCACAACGCGGCGGCAAAACGTCTCCGTCAAGCTCACCGAGCAATCCAGACTCCTGCGAATCTTTCAGCCATCGCTTATCCCCGGGATCCTCCAGACGGCCGAGTATGCCCAAGCAATGCTGCGTCGGTCTATCGACTTTCACCGGATATCCGATGACCTGGACAAGGGGGTAGCGAAACGCATGGAGCGGCAACAACTGCTGTACAAGGGTGAACGCAGGTTTCGGATTATCATCGGAGAACAAGCGCTGTACACCACGGTTGGGAATGACTCGGTGATGATCGGCCAACTAGACCGGCTTCTAGCGGTCATGGGTCTATCCCGGGTCGTATTCGGCATCGTTCCCGCCACGGCAGAATTGCCTATGCAGACAACCAACTTCGTTATGTTCGATGATCGGATGGTGATGGTCGAGGCTATGACAGCAGAACTAACGATTACCCAACCGCGAGAGATCGGTCTATACCACAGAGTGTTTGATGCTCTGGCCGAAAAGGCGGTCACCGGAACCGCTGCCCGGGGTTTGATCTGGACAGCGCTAGACCACCGCAGGCCCAGCTGAGCGACGATTACGATGGTGCCGCCTTTACCATCCAAGACTACGAAACTCGACCCGATCACCACGAAGCCATGGTCTACATCGTCGGCATCCATACCCTCACCCGCCGACTCACCTGCACACGTTCTTCCGGGACGGCTGCATGCGGACGAATATCGATAGGACACCGTCGCTGGTCATGGGATCCTTGGCGACTCGCCGCCACGATGCCGACCATGACCAGGTGTCGGATCCTCACCACGTTTGCCGGCCTATCCGGACGACCGTCACATGAACGACCTGCTGACGGCCAACATATCGGCAACGAGCACTCGGAAGGAGGTTACCGGGGTGAGAAGGTACGTCGTTATCCACGACGGGGGCACCGAGACCCGGCGGCTCTACATTCATACGGGCTGCCGCTCGCACACACACCCACCTATGTCGCCGTACACGGCGCGGACGAGGTGCGCAAACAGGTGCGGCGGGTGCGGCCGCTCTTCGAAGAGTGTCTCGGATCTTCACCTGCACCGACGGTTTCCCTCTCGGTACCGATACCCAGCGACCGGCGCTTGCGGCAGATCCCGACCAGATGACCGGTCTCGGTGACCGTCTCTACCGAACCGCTGCCGCTGTCGGAAAGGCAGTGTGGTCCAGTTCCGTCGTTGAATCCTGACGACCGCTCTCCCAAGCCCCAAGCCCTACTGATAACCAAAGCGAATGACGTCATTTTCGCCGATTTGATCACATCGCACAGGTGCTGCGCCATTTTATATTCATTGATGAATAAACGTTGTCGAAATTCGGATCAGGCCCACTTCCACCTTCCGTGATGGGCGTGGCTCGGGTGCGCCGAGTGTGGCCGTCCGGCTGAACTCGATGATCTTCGATACGACATCCATAACTGCACTTCGTGGTCACCAGCCCGATCCGGCAAGTGCCGCATCGCGGTATCGGTGCTGCCACCGCCCTCTATCCGGTGATGGCGACGGTGCTCGTCAGCGGGCAGAGCAGCCCGAAAACGGATACAAACCGGACGAAATCGGACCGGAGATCCATTGCCGAAGTGCCTCCACCGGAGGACTACTGGATATATGCCCCAGTAACCGCTGGATCTGTGCTGCTGCGGGAGAGCTTGTTTCACTGATCACCGATCGAAGGTAAGCAAATGGCCCCTGTTATCATCTCGCTGACACCGTCTTCCGGCCCTGCAGCGGGTTTCAACTCCGTCATCATCACCGGCTCCGGATTCAGTGGTGTCGGCCCGTTGACTGTCCGGTTCGGCACGACGGCAACGACATTCACCATCGACTCCAATACCCAGATCACGGCCATCGTGCCACCCGGAACCGGCACGGTGAACGTCACCGTACAGGCGTTGCTGGACGGCACGAGCAATCCGATGCCCTACACCTATGTCGGGGTTCCTGCCTTGACCGGCATCAGTCCGGCTTCAGGGTCGGCGGCCGGTGGGACGACGGTCGTGCTGACGGGAACGAATCTGACGGGAGCGACGGCGGTGAGTTTCGGCGGTACCCCGGCGACTTCCTTCACCGTGAACTCGGCGACGCAGATCACGGCGGTGGCGCCTGCCCATTCGGTCGGGACGGTGTTGGTCAGGGTCACCACAGCCGGCGGAACGAGCAATGGTCTCTCCTTCACCTACGTCGCGGTACCCACACTCACCGCCATCACACCGAACGCCGGCCCGGTAGCCGGCGGAACGACGGTCGTGCTCACCGGCACGAATCTGACGGGGGCAACCGCAGTGAATTTCGGTGCTACCCCGGCGACCTCTTTCACCGTGAACTCGGCGACGCAGATCACCGCCGTCGCTCCCGCAGGAGCGGCCGGAACGGTGTCTGTCACCGCCACCACAGCCGGTGGAACGAGCAACGGGGTCTCTTACACCTACGTCGCGGTACCCACGCTGACCGCCATCACACCGAACGCCGGTCCGGTGGCCGGCGGAACGACGGTCGTGCTCACGGGCACAGCCCTGACCGGTGCGACCGCGGTGAGTTTCGGCGGTACCCCCGCGACTTCCTTCACGGTCAACTCCTCGACGCAGATCACGGCGGTGGCACCTGCCCATTCGGTCGGGACAGTGTCGGTTACCGCCACTACAGTCGGCGGCACCAGCAACGGGGTCTCTTACACCTACGTCGCGGTACCCACCCTCACCACGGCGGTACCGAACGCGGGTTCGGTGACCGGCGGCACCACGGTCGTGCTCACGGGCACAGCCCTGACCGGTGCGACCGCGGTGAGTTTCGGCGGTACCCCCGCGACTTCGTTCACGGTCAACTCCTCGACACAGATCACGGCGGTGACACCTGCCCATTCGGTCGGGACAGTGTTGGTCACCGTCACCACAGCCGGTGGAACAAGTAACGGCGTTTCCTACACCTACGTCGCGGTACCCACCCTCACCACGGCGGTACCGAACGCGGGTTCGGTGACCGGTGGGACCACGGTCATACTGACCGGCACAGCCCTGACCGGAGCCACCGCGGTGAATTTCGGTGGCACACCGGCGACCTCGTTCACGGTCGACTCGGCGACGCAGATCACCGCCATCGCGCCCGCAGGTGCGGCCGGAACAGTATCGGTCACCGCCACTACAACCGGTGGAACAAGTAACGGCCTCGCGTACACCTACGTCGCGGTACCCACCCTCACCACGGCCGCACCCAACACGGGTTCAGTGACCGGCGGCACCACGGTTGTCCTCACCGGAACAGGACTGACCGGAGCCACCGCAGTGAACTTCGGGGCTACCCCGGCAACGTCGTTCACGGTCGACTCGGCGACCCAGATCACCGCCATCGCGCCCGCCGGAGCGGCTGGAACAGTATCGGTCACCGTCACCACCGTGGGTGGCACCAGCAACGGCGTCGCGTACACCTACGTCGTAGTGCCGACACTGACCGCCATCGCGCCGAACGCCGGTCCGGTGGCCGGTGGGACCACTGTCGTGCTCACCGGAACAGGTCTGACCGGAACCACCGCAGTGAACTTCGGTGCCACCCCCGCGACCTCGTTCGTCGTGGACTCCGCCACCCAGATCACCGCGGTCGCTCCCGCAGGTGCGGCCGGAACAGTGTCGGTCACCGCTACCACAGCCGGTGGCACCAGCAACGGCGTCTCCTACACCTACGTCGCAGTGCCCACCCTCACCACGGCGGTACCCAACACGGGTTCGGTGACCGGCGGCACCACTGTCGTGCTCACCGGAACAGCCCTGACCGGAACCACCGCGGTGAGTTTCGGTGGCACACCGGCGACGTCGTTCGTCGTGGACTCCGCCACCCAGATCACGGCCGTCGCTCCCGCAGGTGCGGCCGGAACAGTGTCGGTCACCGCCACTACAACCGGTGGAACAAGTAACGGCGTCTCCTACACCTACGTCGCGGTACCCACCCTCACCACGGCGGCACCCAACACGGGTTCAGTGACCGGTGGGACCACGGTTGTCCTCACCGGAACAGGTCTGGCCGGAGCCACCGCGGTGAACTTCGGCGCTACCCCCGCGACCTCGTTCGTCGTGGACTCCGCCACCCAGATCACGGCGGTCGCCCCCGCTGGGTCGGCCGGATCGATGTTGGTCACCGTCACCACCGTGGGTGGCACCAGTAACGGCGTTTCCTACACCTACGTCGCGGTACCCACCCTCACCACGGCGGTACCGAACGCCGGTCCCGTGACCGGCGGCACCACTGTCGTGCTCACC